>JAKAGH010000021.1 GCA_021817645.1 Deltaproteobacteria bacterium | reverse complement strand
GGAAATGACCTGGGCGAACGGCAGCCGGATTTACCAGGTCTTTAACTACCCCTTTGCCGATATTGACGGCTCCCCCCTGGTGCTCACCCTGGGAGTGGACATCACTGCCCGGAAATGGGCCGAAGAAGCCCTCAAGGAATCAGAGAAGAACTTGAGATACCTGGCTTCACAGCTCTTGAGCGCCCAAGAGAAAGAGCGCCGCAGAATCTCCCGGGATTTACACGATGTCCTGGGGCAAGCCTTGCTCTGCTTGAAACTCCAGGCCCGGGCCATTGGCAAGGAAATAGAAATCGCGCCTCAGAAGCTCCAAGGTGACTATGACCAGATGCTTTCGGACCTGGATGATTTGATCGACACCGTCCGGCGGCTTTCCAGGGACATAAGCCCCCAGGTCTTGGAAGACCTGGGGATCACCTCTGCCTTCAAGAATCTGTTCAACAAATTTAAAAAACATCATGAGATTAAGAATTGCACCCTGGACATCGATGAGATTGATGACCTCTTTAGCCAGGAGGACCAAATCAACCTTTACCGGATTTTCCAGGAAGCTCTTACCAATATCGGCAAATACGCCCGGGCGACGCAAATCTCGGGGCTAGTAGAGCGCAGAGAAGATGAAGTCTTCTTTCAGGTGGAGGATGACGGCCTGGGATTTGACGTGCACCGGATCTTGACCGTGAATGTCGCCGGCAGAGGCATGGGATTGGCTTCCATGCAGGAAAGGGCGCGAATGCTTGGGGGCAGCTTGCATCTATGGAGTGAGATGGGCAAAGGGACCCGCATCTCCTTTTCCCTGCCCCTGTCCCAGAAGCTGAGGAAGCCGATTCTTAGCAATTGAACAGAAGAAATACCGGGCCAGGCCGATTATGCACCGGCCGGCAAGGGCTGCAGAAAGGCGCGAAGTTCTTGCAAGGTCCGGTCAGCCGCGTCCGGGGGCAGGTCCCAGAGCACCAGGTACATGGCCCCCATGACTCCGTCCCCCCAGGAGCAACTGCATTTGACGGTGGGCTCCAATTTTGGGGGGCCCAGGACCTCGGTGAGACGGTCGATGAACTCCCGCCCCCCGGCTGAGGCGGGGATGTTCAGGGAAATTTGATCAGCATAAAGGGTCAGGGTGAATTCTACTTCTTCGGCTGCCGCCTGATAAGGCGCCAGCCGGGCCCGCCCCTCCACCTGGGACACCCGGCGTCCTTTTTCCCATTTGTCCAGCAAGATTTCCATGTTCAGCCCAATATCCTGCCACTGATCAACCGGCCCCTGCCTTTACCCCCGCATCTCCCTCAACTTCGCGGCGAAGCCGGGGAGGGCTAAAGCCTCTTCCGTGCGGCCCAGGCCCAGGAGGGCAAAGCCCTTGCCCAGCACCGCCTCTTCCAGGTTGGGAGCGAACTTCAGAATCTTATCGAAGCATTCCAGCGCCTCGTCGTAATGCTGCAGTTCGGTGAGGATGGCGCCTTTATAGACCAGGGCTTCGAAATTGGCCGGGTCCGCCAATAGAGCCATATTGTAGCATTCCAGGGCCCGTTCCGGCTGGCCTGAATTTCCCAAAATTACGGCCGCGTCCAGATAGGGCTGGATCTCTTCCTGTTCCTTGCCTTTGCGGGTTTCCAGATAAGCATGGAGCACGTACGCGCCGCCGTCGGTAAAAGCCGGGTGGCCGTGGCCCGGCAGCAGAAAATCCACCGGATAAGGGAGCAGGTGGCCCAGAGAGGTGATAAGGTCCTTCATATTCCCCAGCTTCTGGTCCGCGTCCGCCAGGACGTTTTCCATGGGCGGGGAGACGAAGACCATGTCCCCGGAAAAGAGAATACGGTTATGATGCTCGTAGAGGCAGATGTCCCCCGCAGTATGGCCGGGAGTGGCGATCACTTCCAGGAGGTGGGGTCCGGCCTCGAATTTTTCTCCGCCCCGGAGCTGCACCACCTTCTCTAATCGCCCGGCCTTCTCCATGATCTTCATGAAGGGAACGCCCTGGAAATTGATGAAACCCAGGGTGTCCCTGTGGGCCAGGACCTGGGGGTTGCACCAGTCGAAGAGCTCCCCCATGCCGCCCACGTGGTCGAAGTGGCAGTGGGTCAGGAAAAGGCGCTCCATCAGGGAGAGGTCGAACTCATCGCTCAACTCATGGAGCATCCCGTAGTAGTTGCCCGCGTCGATCATGGTGCGGCCTTCATCCAGGACATAGACATTACTGCTCATGCCCGATTCTTCGACCCACCAGATGCCTTCCAGACGGGGGTCATATTCGGTCAGATGGATCATGCTTCCTCCATGGGGGATGGACTGTCAGTGGCCGCGCCTGGCAAAGGCTGGCCGAGGAGCGCGGCCAGGCGCCGGAGCATCTCCGGCCGCAGGTCCGGCATAAACTGGTACTCCACCAGTTGCAGCGCGCCTTCTTCTTCGTCCTGGCGGCCGCCCACCTGGATGCGGGGGCCTTCCTCGGGTGGGCCCCAAAGCCGGGCGAGATAAGATAGAAAATTGTCGCCGTCGAAGTCCCGGCTCACTTCCAGAGAGAGATAATCCGGCCCTAAAACCAGGTAAAAGAACATGGGGTCATAGTAAGGCCGGGGGTAGGGGGGGAAGATGTGGCCTTCCAAAATGAGGCGCCGGGAGCGGACTTCCTGGCTCAGGATTTCAAATTTCCAGCTTCCCATTAAAGGCAGTTTCAGTTTTCAGTTTTTCATTAAGAGAATAAAGAAGATAAATATTAGTGAAGGATTTTACTCGGTTTGCGGGGGGATGTCAAACGGCTGGAGGAAGCAAGGGAAGAGTCAAAAAGGACAAAATTCTTCGACCTGCCTCCCTCCCCCGACGGGCGGGGAATCGGGGGAGAGGGGCAGGCCCCTAATGCGGCAGCGGCGCCTCACCAAGGCAAGATCCGTTCCCAGTGGATGCCTAGGATAGCGGGTGACAGCGCCAGGAAGCCGATGACAAAAGCCAGAATCAGTTTGAGATGGGGGGGCCATCTCTGCCTTTCTTCTTGAGCCCAAACAATGCCTTCGACCTGCTCGTTGACCGACATGGTGTCCTCCTGGCAAATTGTTGCACCCCTGAATTCCTTCAGCCTGGCGGCCACGGAACTCATGGTTCTTGGCTCAGAGTCAAGACACCTTAACTCCTTGGATTAAATGCGCGGCAAAGCTCTCTGGGCCGCAAACTCCTTGATTAACGGCTGGCCCAGATCGAATTTTCGAGTGCCTCCGCAGGTAACTCTTGATGCCACCTCCTTTTTCTCCGGCAGTCTTTTCTGCCCAGCCGGGCCAGAAGATCGTCCACTTCCTAGGCAAAGCGTTTGCCCATGACAAATCCCAGGACAAAGAATACCGTCACTATCAGGATCGAATAAGTGAACATATCCCTTCTCCTATTAATACGATATAGAATAAACTATATATATCATAATAGTATGTCAAGCGTAATCTGCAATATTTTTGAAAAGATTTCTGGGCAGCCATTCATGGGCCTCCGGCCCACCCGTAAATCAGGAAAAAAAAAGTGGGGCGGGGCGTCCTCGCCGCCTCGGTATTCGCCCAGGCTGGAAAGCCTGGGCCACCACTGAGAACTTTTCGAAGCAAGCTCTTCCATCTTTTCCGTGGATTTGGCTTGCTGCCGGCGGGGTAGAGGGAAAGGAACAGTATTTTCCGGAGATAAACGGGGAAAATATTTTCAGTTCTGAGCAACATCTGGGTTGTTCACTATCTAGTTAATATATATACTCATACCTCAAAGATGTTGATCCTGTTCCTGAAGGGTTCGATCAAGGCCGGCGCCCCGGCGGGGGCCGGGAAAATAGCGGCAATTCTGAGAGGCTGAGTATGAAACTGTCCACCCGCAGTCGCTACGGCACCCGTCTCCTGTTGGATATGGCTCGCCATTTTAACGAAGGCCCCATCCAGTTGGGGGAAATCGCCAAACGTCTGGGCGTCTCCCTGAAATATCTGGAACAGATCATTATCCCCCTGAAAAAAGCCCGCTACATCGAGAGCGTGCGGGGGCCCAAGGGCGGCCACATCCTGGCCCGGCCCCCCGCCGAGATCACCGTGGCCGAGATCGTGGCGCTCCTGGAGGATGGCATCACCCTGGTGGAGTGTATCGAGTACCCTTCGGTCTGCGACCGCGCCCCCATCTGCCCCACCCGCGTCCTGTGGCAAGCGGTCTCCGAAGCCATGGTGGTCCAGATGCAAGTAACCCTGGCCGACCTAGTGGAGCAGGCCGAAGCCATGGAGCAGGAGTTCCAGAAGAAACCCTAGTGTGACGTCCGAGAAATAAGGTACAAAATATCACCTAGGAATATGCTCAATATTTTCCCCTCTCCCCTCTGGGGCTTATCATTACCCACAAGGTTTTCCATCGGTGGCGCAGCCTTTCCAGGCTGCACTGAAAAACTGCGCAGGCTGGAAAGCCTGCGCCACCAAAATATACTTAAATCCAGCACTTCCTGATAGTTGTGGGTAATGCCTAGCCTCGAGGGAGAGGATTAGGGTGAGGGGGACGACTTTGGCTAAGTGGCAGTAATCAGCCCAAAGACGCCACCCTTACCCCGACCCTCCCCCCTCGAAGGAGGAGGGAGAAAGACTGGGCAAGTTATGTAAGGCATTCCTGGGACGCCACCCTAGAAGCCATTTTAAAACCTCCAATTATCCTAATTTGTCATTCTGAGCGCCGCGAAGAATCTTGTATTTTCAAGGTTTTGAGATCCTTCACTGCGTTCAGGATGACAAAAAAAGGGTTTTGAAAGTGGCTTCTAAGGCCCTAAAACCTCTCGTTCCCCACCCCCACCTGGCCCGGCCAGCGTCGCGCAGATTAATTCTAATCCCCGCCGGCAAGGCGCAGCCGCCGGTCTGTGCCGCAACAGGCCCCCCCGTAGCGGAATAAGTCCCATATTTTGCAGCCATTTTCCGGTAAAAGACCTCTGCGGCGGCCCAAGTTGCCACCTAGTCTCAGATAATCTAGTGGTCGCCGGTGGGGCTTGCAAACGTGGCAGTGCTAGAAATCGCACTTCGACCTGAGAATGGCATCCTGGCGGGTACGATAATAGCTTGCACCACTGTTAAGGATGATTACTATTGAATACGAGAAGACCCCGGAGTTTGGGGACCTGGTTCCTCAGGGAGGGCAGATGCTGCCAATAAAGAGGATTCTTTGTCCCACCGACTTCAGCGAACCGTCTTACGCCGCCCTTAAGATCGCCGCGGAACTGGCCGGACACTTCGAGGCTGCCCTGAAGGTGCTGCATGTCATGCCACTGGTCCCGGCTTACTCGCCGCCTCCCGAGACGCTGACTTCCGGCGCCGGCGCGCCCCCTTATGGGGAACAACTGACGTTACATCACGACAAGGTTCTAAAAGACCTTTTGGGAGAGATGGTTCCTCAGGAAATCCCAGCCACAGCTGCGATTCGGACCGGGGAGGCCGTCCAGGAAATCGTGGCTTTTGCCGCCAAGGAAAATATCGACCTCATTGTCATTGCCAGCCATGGCCAGTCCGGCTGGCGGCGGCTTATTATCGGTTCCGTCACCGAACAGGTAGTGCGCCTATCTCCCTGCCCGGTGCTGGTCATCCAGGAGCCCAGCGGAGAAAAGCAGGAGAAGTAATTGCCAAGTTGCATTCCCGGGTTAAGTTGGGACACGATGGCTGACCCGGCGAGCCTGGCATCTGGCAGGTGGAATAAGTGTATGGGGCCATTCAGTCCTAGTGAATATTACTGGCTAATTCTTTTGGGCCTAGGTGTGGGCCTCTATGGCACCCTCATTGGGGCGGGGGGCGGCTTTGTGCTGATGCCATTTCTGCTGCTGCTGCACCCTAAACTCAGCCCTGAGCATCTAACGGCCATTTCGCTGGCGGTGGTTTTTTTTAACGCCCTGTCCGGCTCCGAGTCCTATGCCATGATGAAACGCATAGACTATAAGTCAGGCCTGATGTTCGCCGCGGCCACTGTCCCGGGAGCCATAATCGGAGCCCTGAGCACTTCCTTTGTGCCACGGCACGTGTTTAATGGCGTCTTTGGGGTGCTCTTGATCGCCGGCTCCGCCTTTTTATTTTGGCGGCCTACGGCCAAACATCATGCTGAGAAACCGCACCTGCACCATCCTTATGTCTACCGCCACCTGGTGGCGGCTGATGGAGAAGAATATGACTATAATTTCAATCCCCTGATCGGCCTGGGAATCAGTTTCGTGGTGGGCTATGCCTCCAGTTTTTTGGGGATCGGCGGTGGCATTATCCATGTACCGGCCCTGATTTACTTCCTTGACTTTCCGGTGCACATCGCCACGGCCACCTCCCATTTCATCCTGGCCATCATGGCCTTGACCGGGACCTTGGTGCATATCTGGACCGGGGCCTTGCACGTAGGTGTCAGACATACTATGGCACTGTCTATTGGAGTCTTGCTGGGAGCTCCAATTGGGGCCTACCTCTCAAGCCGGGTCCATGGCACCTGGATCATTCGCAGCCTGGCGCTGGCCCTGGGGCTGGTGGGAATTCGCATCCTGATCATGTTCTTCGAATAATAAGTGCAAAGCTTCGAATGGGTTTTCAATAACATGTTAGGCTGATCCTGGACCTGGCGTGATGGAGGAGGCTCAGGAAAGGGCTCAACCGCCATTATCTCTTAGCGACGAATTATGGCAGGGTCAGGAATAGCTCGGCCTTTTTGCTGCCTATCTACCCCCGAGATGGTCCCCCGGACAAGACTGCGTTGATCCTTGCCAAGGCCAAAACCCTGAAGGTCTAAGAGTTCGTGCCTATTTTCACTTGTCCCGGACAGAAATCTTGACAGGGGTGGGGGAGTGAAATATATTTATTAATTCAAGAATTTTCTAAAAAACCCGTCTGGTGGCCGGGGAGGCAAGCCGTCCTGGGGCCGGGATTCTTCGCTGCGCTCAGAATGACAGATTAGCTATGGCAGATTGGGGCAGATGACCGATCTGGGCGAAAGCGAAGTGTTTTGTAAGTGCGCCCCCTCTCGGAAGTTTTGCTATTACCGGTCAGGGTGTAAGGTAAGGTACCGACCATGAAAATGTATCTGATGACCCCGGGTCCTACGCCGGTAGCCCCGGAAACCAATCTGGCCATGGCGCAGCCCATCATTCACCACCGGTCTCCTCTGTTCATGGAGATCCTGGGGGAAGTGCGGGCGGACTTGAAATATCTCTTTGAAACGCAGCAGGAAGTGCTGATTTTCGCAGCTACGGGCACCGGGGCCATGGAAGGGTCGGTGGCCAACCTCCTGAGCGCCGGGGACACGGCCCTGGTGGTGGACGGCGGCAAGTTCGGCGAACGCTGGACGGAGTTGTGCAACGTCTACGGCGTCAAGGTGGAGCGCCTGGCGGTGACCTGGGGGCACGCGGTGGACCCCAAAGCAGTTGCAAAAATGCTGGACGCCAACCCGGCCATCAAGGCGGTCTTCGTCCAGGCCAATGAGACCTCCACGGGCGTGTCGCACCCGATCAAAGAGCTGGCGGCAGTGACCAAGGGCCGCCCGGGCACCATCCTGGTGGTGGACGCGATCAGCGCGCTGGGGGGCTACGAACTGCCCATGGACGCCTGGGGCATCGATGTCCTGGTGGCGGGCTCGCAGAAGGCGATGATGCTGCCCCCGGGGCTGGCCTTTGCGGCGCTTTCTCCCAAGGCCTGGGGGTTCGTGAAGGAATCGAAACTGCCCAAGTATTACTTCAATTTCGCCAAGGCGCTGAAATCCGCGGAGAAGAACCAGACGCCCTATACCTCGCCGGTGTCTCTGATCCTGGGGCTCAGGGAAGTGCTGGGGAAGATCAAGGCCGTGGGCCTGGAGAAGATTTACGCGCACAACCGGCGGCTGTCTGCGGCCTGCAAGGCGGCCATGAAAGCCATGGGCCTGGAGCTTTACTCCAAGGATAATCCGTCCTCGGTGCTGACCGCGGTGCTGGCGCCCGCGGGGGTGGACGGCCAGAAAGTGGTGTCGGAGCTGCGCAAGAAAGGCATCTGGATCGCGGGCGGCCAGGCCGAAGCCAAGGGCAAGATTTTCCGCATCGCCCACATGGGCTTCATCGATACGGTGGACCTGCTCGGCACCATCGGCGGCCTGGAGGAAGTGCTCACGGCCCTGGGCTATAAAGTGACCCCGGGCGCGGGCCTGAAGGCGGCGCAAGAGGTCCTGGCCAAGGAGGCGGCGGTATGAAGGTCCTGATAAGCGACAACCTGCACCAAGACGGCGTGGCGGTCCTGGAGGCCCAGCCCAACATCGAAGTGGTGAATAAGCCGGGCATGAAACCGGAGGAGCTCAAGGAGGCCATCAAGGACGCGGACGCACTGGTGATCAGGAGCGCCACCAAGGTAACCCCGGAGCTGATGGCGCACGCGCCGCGGCTCAAAGTGGTGGGCCGCGCCGGCACGGGCCTGGACAACGTGGACATCCCGGAGGCCTCGAAAAGGGGCATCGTGGTGATGAACACCCCCGGCGGCAACACCATCACCACCGGCGAGCATGCCCTGTCCCTGATGATGGCCCTGGCCCGGAACATCCCCCAGGCGGCGCAGTCCATGCGGGAAGGCAAGTGGGAGAAGAAGAAGTTCCAGGGCACGGAGCTGTATAACAAGACCCTGGGGATCATCGGCATGGGGCGCATCGGCACGGTGGTGGCCGAACGGGCCGTGGGCCTGGGGATGCGGGTTCTGGGCTACGACCCTTTCATCAACAAGGAAGTGGCCGCCAATATGGGCGTAGAGCTGGCATCGCTCGATGATCTCTTTGCCCGGGCCGACTTCATTACCCTGCATACTCCCAAGACCAAGGATACGGCCAAGATTCTGAATAAAAAGGCATTTAAGAAGATGAAGCCCGGGGTGCGCATCATCAACTGCGCCCGGGGCGGCCTGGTGGACGAAAAAGACCTGCTGGAGGCCCTGAGAGAGGGCAAGGTGGCGGGCGCGGCCCTGGACGTCTATGAGACGGAGCCGCCGGGCGCGGACTTTCCGCTGCGGGAGCTGCCCAACGTCATTTGCACTCCGCATCTGGGCGCGTCCACGGAAGAGGCCCAGGCCAACGTGGCGGTGGCGGTATGCGAGCAGATTGTGGAGCTGCTGCTCTACGGCACCATTAAGAACGCAGTGAACGCGCCGTCAGTGAGCCAGGAGACCATGGCCAAGCTGAAACCCTACCTCACCCTGGCCGAAGCCCTGGGGGCGTTCCAGGCGCAGATGAGCGAAGGGGCCATTTCGGCGGTCAGCATCGCCTATGTGGGCGAAGTCGCCAAGCTGGACACCAAGCCCCTGACCCACTCCATCCTCAAGGGACTGCTCTACCCGGTGATGCACGACGAAGTGAACTACGTGAACGCGCCGTCCATGGCCGCGGCCCGGGGCATCCATATCAGTGAAGAGAAGGCATCCTCCGCGGAGGACTTCTCCACCCTGATCCGGCTGACGGTGCGGGTCGACAACGAAGAAAACGTGGTGGCCGGGACCATTTTCGGGAAATACGAGCCCCGGCTGGTGCGGATCAACAAGTTCCGCCTGGAGGCCAACCCCGCGGGGCATATGCTGTTCATCTACAACACCGACCGCCCAGGGGTGATCGGGGCCATCGGCAGCACCATCGGCAAGCACAAGATCAATATCGCCCGGATGACCGTGGGCCAGGAAAAAGAGCGGGGGCAGAACATCATTCTGCTCACCATCGACACGCCGCTGACTCCGGAATGCCTCAAAGACGTGCGGGCCCTGGAACACGTGGCTATGGCCATACCCTTGGAGCTGTAGCGGTTTTTTAGAAAGGACCGCGACCGAACCGGGTTTTTGGTGGCACAGGCTCTCCTGCCTGGGCGGAGTTTTACGGCACATCCTGGAAAGGCTGTGCCATCTAGAGATGAGAGGAGGCAAACATGGCCGAAGAAGAGGACAAGGGCTATACGGTCAAAGACCGGCGTTTCCTCCATATGAGCGAAGAAGAGAAGGCCGCGCAAAAGGAAGAGGAAGCTTCCAAGGCCGGGGCCGCAGAGGCCAAGGCCACCAAAGAAGAGGCCGGACGCGGGGCCGGCGGCCCCGATGTGCCTTTGCCGGAAATCACCTTTCCTTCTTTTCTCTTTTCCATGAGCACCGCGGTCTTCGTTAATCTGGGCGCGGTGGCCGACCCGGCCACCGGGGAGATCAACCGGAATCTGCCTCTGGCCAAGCAGACCATTGATCTTTTGGGGTTGCTGCGGGAAAAGACCCGTAACAACCTGACCAAAGAGGAAGAGGACCTCTTCGACCACCTCCTCTATGATTTGCGCCTGCGCTACATCAGGGAGGCGAAATAGCCGCCCTGCAGGCCGTTGGCGCGTATCGTTGAAATCTGGGATATTTTTCGGGGGAGGATGACCGCGGGTCCCTCCCCCTGTATTTTTTCTGGATACCCATGTCAAGTTGGGGCGCAGGCGCGGGTGCATACTTACCAGGGCTGCACAAGCGGGTCCGCTCCTAGGGATAAGCAAGTATGACCCCGCCTTTCCGCAAACTGACGCCAACTCCCGGTGCAGCCGGCTTTCAAGTCCTGTGCCCTGCCAAAGTCAATCTCTATCTGCGGGTTTTGGGCCGCCGCGCCGACGGCTACCATGATCTGCTCACCATTATGCAGCCCCTGAGTCTGGCTGATGAATTGATCATCACTCCCACTTCCCCCGGCATCTTGCTGGACTGCGACCAGCCGGGGATACCCCGGGGTCCGGGGAATCTGGTGTGGCAGGCGGCCCTGGAATTCCAGCAAGCCACGGGCCGGAAGGTGGGGGCCCATATCCAGCTGCACAAGCGGATTCCTGCGGCTGCGGGTTTGGGCGGCGGCAGCAGCGACGCGGCCGCCACCTTGCTGGCCCTGAACGCCATGGCCGGGGAGCCGCTCTCGGCCGAAGCGCTGCAAGGCCTGGCCGTCGGCTTGGGCGCGGACGTGCCCTTTTTCTTGGGGCTCTCTCCGGCATGGGCCCGGGGTATCGGCGAGAAGCTTTCGCCGGTGCAGTTGCCCGCCTACTGGTACCTGCTGCTCAATCCCGGGGTCAGGGTTTCCACCCGCTGGGTTTATGAAAGTCTGGACCTGGACTCTTTAAAGAGGTATAAAGTTCTGGAAGAGGGTAACTGGGATCCGGGGCAACCCGCCGCCTGGGTCCATAATGACCTGGAGAGCGTTACCCTGAAGAAATATCCCGAACTGGCGCAACTGCTGGAGACTCTGGGGAGCCTGGGAGCCCAGGCCCGGGGCATGTCCGGCAGCGGTCCGACTCTTTTCGGGCTGTTTCCTTCCTGGGAGGAGGCCCGTCAAGCCGGGCAGGAATTGCGGCGGGATTTTCCGGGATGGATGGCCGTAGCCCGGGGCCTTACCGGCCAGGAGGCGACCACGGCCTGGGGTGACCAGATATGGATGATTTGAAGATCTTCAGCGGTAATGCCAACCGGCCCCTGGCCGAGAAAATCTGCCAGCACCTGGAAGTGCCTTTGGGCGAGGCGGTGGTGGGCAAGTTCTCCGATGGGGAACTGATGGTGGAGTTCCGGGAGAACGTGCGAGGCAAGGATGTCTTTGTGGTCCAGCCCCTGTCCGTGCCCTGCAATGAATATCTGGTGGAACTCCTCCTGATGGTGGACGCCTTGAAGAGGGCGTCCGCGGCCTGCATCACCGCAGTGGTGCCTTATTACGCTTACGCCCGGCAAGACCGGAAAACCGGGCCCCGGGTGCCCATTTCCGCCAAGCTGGTGGCGGATTTAATTACCACCGCCGGGGCCAACCGCCTCTTGACCATGGACCTGCACGCCGGCCAGATCCAGGGGTTTTTTAACATCCCCGTGGATCACCTCTTTGCCGCGCCCGTGGTCCTGGACTACATTCGCGAACGCTTCGGCGCCGACGTGGTGGTGGTCTCCCCGGACGCGGGCGGCGTGGAGCGGGCCCGGGCCTTCGCCAAAAGGCTGCACACCTCGTTGGCCATCATTGACAAACGCCGGGAGGGGCCGGCCATTAAAGCCATGACCCTCATCGGCAATGTCTGGGGCAAAGAGGCCATCATTCTGGATGACATGATCAATACCGGGGCCACAGTGACCATGGCCGCGGAACTGCTGATCCGCCACGGGGCCCGGGGGGTGCATGCCTGCATCACCCACCCGGTAATGGCCCGCAACGCGGTGAGCAACCTCCAGGGGTCTCTGCTCCAAAGCCTGGCGGTAACCGACAGCATCCCCCTGGAGCCGGAGGCCGCGGCCCTGGAAAAGATTCAGGTGCTGTCCGTGGCGCCGCTGCTGGGGGAGGCCATCAGCCGCATCCATAGCCAGGATTCGGTAAGTTCTTTGTTCGTTTAAAGTCTTCGGTTTGTCACTATTAGAAAATTATCTTCATCCGGAAATTCATGTCTTGGCGAAAGAGCGGGTTCTAAAGTCTCCCTTTGAAAAATGGGGATTTTAGGGGGATTTCGGGCGCTTAACAAATCCCCCCTAACCCCCCTTTTTCAAAAGGGGGGATAAGAAATGCTTCTATCAGTACTTCAACCGCCTCTTAATTGGCATAATTCCATAATTTTGTCGCCTTATTCTCATGTCCAGAGATTCTTCCACCGAAAACCGAAAACCGAAAACTGAAAACCGTCATTTAGTGGTGGGGTTGGGAAATCCTGGCCCCCAGTACGCCTGGACCCGGCATAATCTGGGGTTTCTGGTGGTGGCCGCGCTGGCGGAGCACTGGCGGCTGCCTTTAAATAAGAGTACTCTGGACGCCAACTGGGGCCAGGGCAGGGTAGGGGGGCAGACCGTGGTTTTGGCCCAACCCGCGACCTACATGAACTTGAGCGGCCGCGCGGTCTCCCGGCTGCTGGCTTATTTTAAATTTACCCCTGCCGCCCTGGTGGTGGTGCACGACGACCTGGACGTGCCCCTGGGACGCCTGAAAATCGTGGAAAGGGGCGGCCCCGGGGGGCATAAGGGGGTGCTCTCCATTATCAACGCCCTGGACACCGAAGAATTTATCCGGGTGAAACTGGGCATCGGCCGGCCGCCGGCGCAGATGCCCACGGAAAATTACGTGCTCTCCCATTTTTCCCGGGAAGAGGAAGAGTCCATTGCCGGACTGGTGGAGCGGGGCGCGGGCGCGGTGGATTGTTTGATCAGGGAAGGGTTGCACGCGGCGCAGAACCGGTTTCACGGGATGCCGGGCGAGTAACTTTTTAAGTCCCCCTTTTTAAAGGGGGATTAGGGGGATTTTCGGAGGCTCATAAAATCCCCCCTTCCCCCCTTTAGAAAAGGGGGAAATAAGAGATTCTTCACTCCGCTGCGCTCCGTTCAGAATGACAGAAAAGAGATTCGCATAAGTTTCAACTTTAACCTTGAACCTTGAACTTTTCTGAATAGGCCCAATTCTATGCGGATCCTCTTCATCTCCCCCAACCGGTTACGCCTGGTGGTCCCGCCTTTGCCCGTGGGCCTGGCCTCGGTGGTGGCCGCGGTGCAAAATGAGCAGGAAGTCCGGGTTTTGGATTTCATGTTTGCCGCCGACCCCCTCGGGGAAGTGCGCCGGGTGGTGGCCGAATTTTCTCCAGAAATCATTGCCTTATCTCTCAGAAATATTGATAACCAGGACAGCCGTCATCCCGAATCCTTCATTGGTGAGGTGAAGGACCTGGTGGACCTGCTCCGGGAACTCAGCGCCGCGGCCATCGTGGTGGGGGGAGCCGGCTTCAGCATCATGCCCCAGGAATTTATGGCCTATCTGGGGGCCGACTTTGGGGTGGCCGGGGAAGGGGAGGCGGCCTTCCGGGATTTTTTGTCAGCCTTTTCTGGGTCTCGAGATTGGGAGAAGGTCTCCGGGCTGGTGTGGCGGCAGGCGGACGCGTGGCGGCTGAACCCGGCGCACCGGGTGGCCGACCTCAAAGATTTGTCACCTCCGGCCCTGGAATACTTTTCTCCCCAGCTGTACCAGGAAGCCATGGGCAGCGCCAAACTGCCGGGCATGGTGCCGGTGCAGACCCGCCGGGGCTGCCCCATGAAGTGCATCTATTGCACCACCCCCATGCTGGAAGGGCGGCGGTTCCGGGCCTGGGAGCCGGAGCAGGTGGCAAGTTGGCTGACGGCCTGGCATGAGCAGTGGGGCATCACCCGCTTTTATTTCGTGGATAATCTCTTTAACTGCCCTCCGGACTATGCCAAGAGGCTCTGCCGGGCCATTATCGATCTCAAGCTGCCCCTGCAGTGGGGCGCGCTCATCAACCCCGCGGCCCCGGACCGGGAGCTGTTCCGTCTCTGCCGGGAGGCCGGCGGCACCTTCATGCAGGTGGGCAACGAAAGCGGCTCGGAATTGACCTTGACCAAGTTGGACAAGGGTTTCGGGCGGCGGCAGGTGGAGCTTGCCTTCCAACTCATGGAGGCAGAAGGCATTGCCTATTCCTGCTTCCTGCTGCTGGGAGGACCCGGGGAAACCCCGGAGACGGTGGCGGAGAGCGTGGCTTTACTGGAGCAATACCGGCCCCAACTGGTGAATTTGACCGTGGGCATCCGCATCTATCCGGGGTTGGCCCTGCACCGGCAGGCCCTGGAAGAAGGATTGCTGGACCCCGGGGACAATCTCCTCTGGCCCAGGTTTTACCTGGCCCCGGCCGTTAAAGATTGGATTTGGGAGTATTTGGAAAAAGTGATGGCGCAGCACCCGAATTGGATCTTTTAGGACCGTTTTCATAAGGAAAGACCAATGACCCCGAAAGATGACGACGAGCGGGAACGCCTGACCTGGAAGGAGATCGACCAGCGCCGGGATCGCCAGCAGTATCCGGGACCCAAAAAGCCGCGGCTGCCCAAAAAGGAGGCGGAGAAGGTGCGGCTGGAGGCTTTGCGCCAGGCCGAGGCCCTGTTCAAGGGCAAACGGGGCCGCCCGGAATACCGGACTGCTTTGAAGGAATTGGAGGCTTGCCACGGCACCAAGAAATTTACGATATTTGTAAAGAAGTTTTTGGAAGAATACGGGTTGCCGGAGGAGTGGGGGGCCTTGAACCGGCTGTTGGATTATCCGGAAGCTTTGGTGGTGGCGGAAGTTCTGCAGGCCATGATGGCACAGGTGGAAACCCGCAGCCGGGTGGAGCAGCAGGGTTTCAAGGGGCGGGTGCAGGTCCTGGCCTTAACCAGCCCTTACCCGGAGGTCAGGAGGCAGGCGGAAGATATCTTGGCCGGGCTTTAGATGGTTGGGGGAAATTTAATAAATTCGGGTCTACATAAAATAATGAAAAATAGCTTGACAATTAATTTTATCTATTATTATTATATAATAATTTATTTTATATTTAAGGAAAAAGTTTACAACAAAACTCTAACTTGCACCCACCCGAATTCTCCTAACCCTTAGAGGGACCCGCGCAAGCAATGGGAGAGGCAAGCTCATGGTCGGGAATAATTGCCATCTGGCCTCTGGGGAGGCAAACTTTCGGAATCCCGGCCTGACTCCGCCCCTAAGCCGCATCATCACCGTTTATCCTCCTTTGCTGCAAATTTTGGCCAGCCTGCCCCTTTATGCCCGATCCGAGCTGCCGGTGCTCCTCGCGGGCGAGCCGGGCACGGGCAAGGAATTAGTGGCCGAGGCCCTCTGGCAGTTGAGCCCGCGGGGCGGTCAGCCCTTTTTGCGCATCAATTGCGCCACCTTGCTCGAGTCCCTGGCCTGCAGCGAGCTCTTTGGCCATTTGCAAGGTTCCTTCACCGATGCCCGCCGCAGCCGGTGCGGCAAGTTCAAGCTGGCCCATGGGGGCACCCTGTTCCTGGATGAAGTGGGCGATCTGCCGCTGGCGATCCAGCCCCGGCTGCTCAGGGCCGTGGAGCAGGGGGAGATCGAGCCCGTGGGCGCGGATGCTCCCATCCGGGTGGATGTGCGGCTGGTGGCCGCCAGCAATCAGGACCTCCCCGGTCTCATGGCCCAGGGGCGGTTCCGCCATGATCTTTTTGACCGTCTGGCAGTGTTGTTCCTCCACCTGCCGCCCCTGAGGGAGCGGGGGGAGGACATTCTGCTGCTGGCCCACCACTTTGCCCAGGGCGCGGCCCGGCTCCTGGGCGGGGAGAGGCCGGTGGGTTTTACTGCGGCTGCGGCGCGCCGCCTGCAACAGCACTTGTGGCCGGGAAATGTCCGGGAATTGAAGAACGTCATCACCCGGGCCGTCCTTTTTAATGCCGGGGCCCTGATCCGGGAGCGGGACCTGTCTTTTACCTCCCCCCTGGCGGGCAGGGGGGGGCCGCCTTACCTGCCCCGGGTGCAGGATTTCCCGGCCCGCCCGGGCCGGACCCAATTGGAGGAACTCCTATTGGCGGAAGGGGGCAACATCTCCGCGCTGTCCCGGCGGCTCAGGGTCTGCAGCAAGACCATCTACCGCTGGCTCCATTCGCACCACATCGACCTGATGCAGATCCGCACCGCACCGGGGAATTAAAAAGATTCACCACGGAGACACAGAGGGCACAGAGATACACAGAGGAAAATAAGAAAGAGGGTGGGCCAACGGCCCACCCTCTTTCTTATTCTCTGTGAAACTCTGTGTTCTCCGTGCCTCTGTGGTGAATCTTCTAAAGCACTGTTTTCACTGCGGCTTTGGCCAGTTCGACGATGCGGTCCGGGAAGACCCCGAAGCCCAGGACGATGGCGATCAAGGCATAATTCAGGCAGCGCATGGGAGCGGATATAGTGATGGACCCCAGGCTGGGATCATCGGTGAAGTAGGAAGCGTAGATCACCCGCAGATAGTAGTACAGGGAAATGGTGCCGTTCACCGCGCCGATCAGGACCAGCCAGAAATAGCCCTGGCTCATGGCGGAGGTAAAGAGCATGAGTTTGCCGGTGAAGCCGATGGAGGGCGGCACGCCCGCCAGGGCAAAGAGGCCGACAATAAGGCTCAAGCTGAGCAGGGGGCTGCGGCGGTACAAGCCGGCAAGTTCCTGGATCTTCAAATCCCGGCCGTCCTTGGCCACTTCGGAGATGACCATGAACACGGTAAAGTTCATCACCAGGTAGGCCAGGGCGTAATAGACCGCGGCAATGTAGCCCGCTTCCTTCATGGTGAGGATGCCCATGAGGAAGTAGCCGGCATGGGCAATGGAGGAGTAGGCCAGCAAGCGTTTAAAGTCTTTCTGGACGATGGCCACCAGGTTCCCCAGGGTCATGGAGACGATGGAGAGGAAGACCAGGGCCTGGGCGAAGTGGTAACCATAGCCGGCGCCCAGGGCCACCAAGCGGAGCAGCAGGGCCACGGCTGCAGCCTTGGACGCGGTGGCGATGAACGTGGTCACCTGGTTGGCGGCGCCCTGGTAAACGTCCGGGGCCCAGAAGTGGAAGGGGAAGACGGACAGCTTAAAGAAGAAGCCCGCCAGGGCCAGGAGCAGCCCCAGCAACCCGATGGGGCTGGCCACCAGTTGCGGCAGCTTGGGCAGAATCTCCGTCAGATAGGTGGTCCCCGTGGCCCCGAAGAGATAGCTCAGGCCGAAGAGCATCACGCCCGAAGAGACCGCACCGATCAAGAGGTACTTGATGCCCGACTCCACGTCGATGCCGTCGCCCCGGCGCAGGGGCACCAGGATATACAGGGAATAGGAAGAGAGCTCCAGGGACACGTAGATGGTCAGGAGTTCCACGGAGCTGACCAGCAGCATCATGCCGATGGTGGTGGTGGTCAGGAAGAGGAAGAATTCCGCGTGGTAGCGTTCCTCGATGTGGGCCAGATTGTGGGAAATGGTCAGCACCAGGAAGAAGGCCAGGGCCAGGGCGAATTTGAAAATCTGGCTGAAGAGGTCCACCCGGTAGGCTTTGAAGAACAACTCCCCTTGCTGAAAGAGGCAGAGGGCGGTGACCACCAGGCCGCCCGCGCCCAGAGCCAGGGCGATCTGGTAATCGCACTTAACCTGGGGCTGACGCTTCAGCGTGAGGAGAAAGAATACCAGGGCCGCGCCCAGGGAATAAAGT
>JAKAGH010000282.1 GCA_021817645.1 Deltaproteobacteria bacterium | reverse complement strand
CCCCGAGGGGAGAGGGAATAATATTGGGCATATTCCTAGGTGATATTTTGTACCTTATTTCTGGGACGTCACACTAGGTCCCCCCGTTCTCCGCCAAACTTAGATTCTTCCCGTTCACTCCTGGAGGTTTCCCCTGGCCATGCTTAAAATAATGTCTAGAAGAAAGTTTTTTTCAACCCGGAAGCCGGGAGGAAGGCCATGCTAAACCGAATGTCCGTCTTGGTTCTGGCAATTATGGTCATCTGCGCCTGCGGCCAGCCGGCAGGGGCCGCGGGAGTAGGGCCCGTGGACCCGATAACCAAATTCCCACTATATTATCTGGACGATAAGGGGGTGATAGTGGCCGGGCCGCCTCCGGTGGGAGATAACAGCAAAGCGCCCACCAATATCTTTGACCCGGTCATCCCGGGCCATCCCCTTTCGATCCCCACCGGTTTCGGGTTGAAGTATTATTATTGGCGGGCCGAAGTTGATCCTGACTTCCGCACCCCTGCGGGCAAGGTGGCCATTACTTTTGGCCTGGTGGCGACTTATGCCGGCGGGACTCTGGCGGCGGGCCGGCAGACCGTCTTTTCCCGCATCCATCTCCGGGCTGTGTTGCCGGCGGCGGGGACTTACACCTTCGACCATCCATACGGCACGGATACCTTTACGGTAACCCCGGATGAAGTTTCATTAAAAGGACCCATCAACATTATCCGGGACGTGGGGCTGGCGGCCGGGGATTTTAATGCGGTTATTGCCCAGGGGGGCGATGTTCTCAAAGGCTTTCTGGCAGCCAACACCATCATCGCCGCCGACCCTGACGAGTGGCTCGGCGACGGCGTGACCTTGGCCACGGTTACCGGCGGCCCCGCCCGCAACTTTGTGAGACTGACCGGTCCCCCGGGGGCCGGTCTGAACCCGCCCACCGGCGCCAATTTTATCCGCACCAACCTGTTCATCGTCTCCGGTCATCTGTGGCACCACTATCGCCGCTACCATAATCACGGCCGGTTCTGACACTAACCTGAGGGGAAATTATTTTCTTGATGGCCTGGAATTCTTTTTCAGTAGCTACTTATTAATTGGGGAACCTCATAATATCTCCTCCCCTGGCGGGGGAGGAGATATGGGCAGTTAAGCGGTCAGCAGTCAACCTTCGGCCGGATGATATTCGTTCTTGTCCATAACCTAAGTTGGTCTGATTCCGTTGAGCATATCCGAATTGTTTATCATTCCTTATTGTAACCAGTGCCTACGGACCTGGAGACCTGCCGGCTCAAACTGTGCCAACTCAAGCAGTTGGCCGGTCGCGACTAATCTGACAGGAGCAAGTTGGTGGCTGGGATAATTCTAGAAGAAAACAAGCTCCCGAGACGGATCAACTGCCAGCCGGAGTACCCTCTGGCCTTAATCCACAGTTCCAGGTTCGCCGGGATGGCGACAACCTGGATGACGGTATTGCCGTGATCTGGAAAACACGGGCCCGGATCGGGATTAGCCGTAGTAGTGCGGTCAAAAATGTACATAATCTTTGAGGAATCGATCGCACCTTTGAATTGCTGCCCCCGGGCCAGTAAGTTGGCGCGTCTTTCCTTAGTATACAAGCCCAGGTAACCATTCAGAATAATCGGCAGACCCGTCCAGGAGGAAGCCACGAAATGGTTGGTGGACACCAAGAGTCCATCAGGTCCCGGGCCCGGGCGTTCCGGGTCCACTATCCGGCGTTTAATGGCGTAAGTAGCCCACTCATAAACATAAGCCCGGGTTGCCTCGGCCACATTGATGATGGCGGCAATTTCAGGGAGCGTGGCATTAATGGCCAGATCAATCTGGTCCAGGGAGGTGTAATTGAGGAGATAGGAAAATAAGTGATAGGCTCCAGGAGTCCGGTCGACGCTGGATGGGTCCGACAGCGAGCCGCTCTGGTAATCAATGAAAATCCCCGCTCTATTCATGCCGGTCTGGCAGGAAAAGAACCCCGCATAATTAACCTCAGCCAGTGAATTGGCATGGCCCGCAGGGTTATATACCACCACGGTCAGGTACTTGGCATAATCGGGGAAAGGACCCGGAAGGGTGTCCCAATTCCTGCCGATGACCATCGGGCCCCCACCAGTATAATCGGACCAGGCCATGAGAGAAGAGCAACCGGAAGAGGAAAGATCGATGGCGACGAAGAGTTGGTACATCAAGGAAGCCATAATCTTCTGCCGGTCCATACTCAAGCCCGAGGTTTCGGCCATGCCGCTAATTAAATCCCGGCCATATTGAGGCTGTTTGTCATAATAATATTGCGCCCTTTGCAGGATGCCGCCATAGGTCATGCCCTTTTGACCGATGAGGTAACCATTTACGGCAACCTCATAAAAATCCTGCATCAGGCTACCCAGAAGGGCGCCGTATTGCCGCCCCATCTGCCGGAAGGAACCGAGCAAACGGATGACGTTCAGTGTTCCCTCTCCGGGGGCGGCAGTCGTGGTATAGAGAGTGGCGCCCTCGAAGCTCGCCACCGGCACCAGGTTAGAGTCAGCCGCGCTTGCTGAAGCAGTTAATCCCAGAAGCAAGCATAGGGTGCAAACAACCCTCAGGGGGTAAAAAAAGCGGGACTTCCGACTAAATTGCGATTGCCAGACCTGATAAGGCATATGCCTCCCCACTTTTGGCCGGGATTATGCGGCATCCCTTGGGCCGCCGCAGTCTGAAAGTGATTTTGGAGACCTCTCTCACCGAGGTTAACGCCGGCACTATTCCTCTTTGCAGTAGAATTGTCGGATGGAAGGCGGGATAGCACAAATTTTCAGAAATTTATCGACCAACTCTCCGAATATAGTAACTTTTTCAGAAATTCCGGAATACCTCTGCCTCAGGACCTGGAAACCTCATGGCGAAAAAGGTTAAGTATCGCAGACCTGCACTGCCCGCTAATAATGCGACAGGAGGAAGGTGAGACGACATGGATAAACCATCTTTGGGCGTGGAAATGGGACAACTGACAAAAATTGGGGTGGAAAAAGAAATGGCTGGATAGCGGCTCCCTTGCCAAAGAAACTTTTCCTTTCTCCCCAGGCAGCGCCGCGTTAAAATGGACACATCATGGAATTACTCAAAGAAATTTTGGCAGGGGCCGAGGGGCTGACGGAGGAGATTATCCGCCTGCGCCGGGAGTTGCATCAGCATCCGGAGTTGTCCCATCAGGAGCAGCGCACCGCCGGGGTGGTGGCCCGGTATCTTCAGGACCTGGGTCTGGAGGTGCGGACGGGCATCGCCGACCACGGAGTGGTGGCGACTTTGGAGGGCTCCCGGCCGGGGAAAACCGTGGCCTGGAGGGCGGATATGGACGCCCTGCCCCTGGAGGAGAAGGTGCACGCGGCCTGGTGCTCCCGGGCGCCGGGGGTGATGCACGCCTGCGGCCATGACTTCCATATGAGCATCGGCCTGGCCGCAGCCCGCCTGCTCAGCGGCATGAAGGACCGGCTGGCGGGGCGCTTCCGCTTCATCTTCCAGCCCGCGGAAGAAGGCCCGCCCCGGGGGAAGGAATCCGGGGCCCCGGGCATGGTGGCCGCGGGGGTGCTCAACGACCCGCCCGTGGACGCGATCTGCGCGCTGCACGTGGCTCCCAATCTGGAGGTGGGACTGATCCGCCACAGCCCGGAAGTGGTCATGGCCGGGGCCGACCGGGTGGAGTTGGCCGTCACCGGCAAGGCGGCCCACGGCGCCACCCCCCACCGGGGGGTGGACCCGATTCTCGTCAGCGCCCAGGCTTTGCAGCAGATTCAGGGGTACTTGGCCCAACGGGTCGACGCCCGCCACCCGATAATCCTTACCTTTGGCCGCATCAACGGCGGCAACCGCTTCAACATCCTGGCGGAGCGGGTGGATTTGGAGGGGAGCTTCCGCTATTTGCAGGAGTCCGTGCGTCAGGAGGTGCAGCAGGGGCTGAAAATGCTGCTGGCGGGGTTGGCCCAGGGCAGCGGCGCTAAAATCGAGCTGAACTTCCCGCCCACCTATCCCATTTTAAGAAACGACCCCCAACTGAGCCGCCGGGCCGTGGAGATCCTGGGGCGGGTTTTGGGGAAAAAACACCTCAAAGCGCATCAACCGGCCATGGGCAGCGAGGATTTTGCTTATTACGCGGCCCGGGTCCCGGCCTTCTATTTCTTCCTGGGGGTGCGCAGCCCCGGCGGCAAGCGCCAGGCCCTGCACTCCCCGGAGTTCAACCCGGATGAAGGCGGACTGGTTT
>JAKAGH010000020.1 GCA_021817645.1 Deltaproteobacteria bacterium | reverse complement strand
CAACGGGGGGTACTGCGCCTGCGGCGCAGTCTACGCCCACGACCCCACGGCCAGAAACGGCGGCGCGGTCCTGCTGCAAGCTATGCTCATGGCCTGCCACGGCGACATGGACCGGGTGTTGAACCTATCTTCGGACACGGACTACGACGACGAGCGCGTCCAGAAATATAACGGCGAAACCCACCGGTTGGAGCCCCAGGCCTTCGGCACCCTGTATTTTATCCGCCTCCGGGAAGGAGTGGAGGCCGGCTGGACTGAGAGTTGAGCCAGGGGGCAGGAATTTTATACACAACGAAGTTACGAGCAGAGGATATTCCCCAACCCCTTTTGAGACTTAAATATTCCCTCCCCCTCGAAGGGAGGGGGAGTTGGTCATCGCCGTGCCCCGGATTAATATACTAAACGAAAAAATAGATGACGTTGCGTCTAGATAAGCATGGCTTCAGAAAACGAGGGTAATACCGCCCCCAGGAAAGGCCTTACCGATTCCCTGGCTGCCGCCATGGGGAAAAAGATCGTCGCGGTCTGGATCTGCCTGGCGGTGGCGATTTTTGCCACCATCTACCTGGTGACCTATCAGGAGAAACTGCGGCTGGACCTGGACCGGGTGGCGCATATCCGGGAAATCTTATCCCTGGCCTATGGGTTAGAAAACCAGTTGGCTGACGCCGATGCGGGGCTCAGGGGGTTTCTCCTCAGCGGCGACGAACAACATTTGGCGCGTTATCAGGAAGCAGTCAAAGAAATGGACCGCGCCTTTGACGAACTCTATCTCCTTTCGGCCGATGAAGCCGGCACCCGGCGGCTTTTGGAGGAACTGCGGCCTCTGATCAAAAAACGGCAGGACTTGTTCCAGAAATCCCTCGACCTGGCCCGGCAAACCGGGGTGGAAGAACAGGAAAGGCAGACCGTAGCCCGGGATGGCTCCCGGCTGCAGACCCGGATCCGGAAGAGCCTGGAGAAGCTGGAAGATAAAGAAAGAAAATTTCTGAACCCCGAGTGGGCCCAAGAAAAGGGGCGGACCAGGATCATCTTATGGGCGCTCACCGGGGGCACTTTCGCCAGCTTTACCTTACTTTTCCTGGTCATTTACCTCCTTAACCAGGAGATCAGGGTGCGCAAAACCGCAGAAAGCCAGGTGGCCGTCTACCAGGAAAACCTCCGTTCTCTGGCCTCCGCCCTGTCCCTGGCCGAGGAGCGGGAGAGGCGGCGCCTGGCGGTCTATCTCCATGACCAGATCGGCCACGCCCTGGCCCTGGCCAACATCAAGTTGGGAGAATTGCAGAAATCGATTCCCGGCCAGTTTCCCGGCTTCCCTGCCGGGGAACTGGAGAAGACCGGCTCCCTCCTGGAGCAGGCCATCCAGGACACCCGCTCATTGACATCCCGGATCAGCTCCCCCATACTTTATGAACTGGGTCTGGAGGCCGCGCTGGAATCCCTGGCGGAGCAAATCCACCAGGACCACGGCCTGGCCGTGCGCTTTAACGCCGAGGCGCCGCCTTTGCCCCTGGACGAAGACGTGCGGGTCCTTCTCTTTCAGGCGGTTAATGAACTGCTGGTCAATGTGGTGAAGCACGCCCGGGCCCAGAATGTGGAGATCTCCCTGCGCCGGGAGGGGGGCAACCTCAAGGTGGAAGTGGGGGACGACGGCGTGGGCTTCCAGGTGCCGCAGATGGGGCCACCCCGCGGGCGGCCCTGCGGCTTTGGCCTCTTTAGCATCCGGGAACGCCTGCGGCCTTGCGGCGGCCTCCTGGAAGTGCATTCGGCCCCGGGCGCAGGCACCCATATTATCTTGACTGTGCCCTTAGCAGGCCCTACCCTGGCGGATAACGCCCATGACCACTAGAATTCTCCTGGCCGACGACCATCAGATCATGCGGGAGGGCCTGGTCGCCCTGCTGGAGCGCGAAAGCGGCCTGAACGTAGTGGGGCAGGCCCCTGACGGCCGCACCGCAGTGCGCCAGGCCCGGGAGCTGAAACCCGACGTGGTGGTCATGGATGTGTCCATGCCGGACTTAAACGGCATTGACGCCACTCGCCAGATCCTGGAAGAAAACCGGCTGATCAAGGTCATTGCCCTGTCCATGCATGCCGACCGCCGCTTCGTCAAAGGCATGCTCCAGGCCGGGGCCGCGGCCTATCTCCTGAAGCACTCCGCCTCCCAAGAGCTTATCAAGGCCATCCATGTGGTCATGACCAACCGGGTCTACCTGAGCCCGGAGATCGCCGGGGTGGTGGTGGAAGACTATAAGGCCCCGGCCGCCGATACCTCGGTCTTCGCAGTGCTAACCCCCCGGGAACGGGAGGTGCTGCAGCTCTTCGCCGAAGGCAAGAGTCCCCGGGAGATCGCCGGGGCCCTGCATCTGGGCCTGAAGACCGTGGAAGCCTACCGCCGCCAGATCATGGAGAAGCTGGGTTTCAACAGCTTCGCCGAACTCGTCAAATATGCGGTGCGGGAAGGCCTCACTACCCTGGAAACCTGAAAAAATTACTTCACCACAAAGACACAAAGAACACAAAGAATCACCAAGATATTTTTTATGCTTTGGCGTGAAACGCCAAAGCATAAATATTAACCTTTGTGTTTCTTTGTGGCCTTTGTGTCTTTGTGGTGAAATCTTTTGCCATGAGTTTCTTAAACGCGACCCCTCCTTTGGAGTCCCCTTTTTTCTCCAGCGGCGCTTGCAGAAACCTCCAGCGGCCTCCCCAGAATTGGTGGTTCCCCAATAGCCGCAACCCTAACTCCAGTAGATAATTCTCCCTGAGCAGTCAAATCCACTTCCGAAGTTTGGGTTTTTCCTATGCAAGCATCTGCCACGACGGTCAAAGCCGCGGCCGGCTACGCCGCCCCGCAGCCGGTCCCTGAGCGGTTTAATATTCCGGATTTGTTGATCAAAATCCTGGTGCCCCTGGGGCTGTTGCTTTCCCTGGGGGTGGCCCTGAAGCTGGGGTCCCTGAACGGCTATGCCGCGCTTTTCTCCCTGGAGACTTACCATAAGCCCTTGATGGCCGTGGGCGCGGCATACAGCCTGGGCTTCTTAATTTTTCAGGGCATGCGCACCTACTTCTGGTGGCGCTACCGGCCGTTTGCCCTGCCCCCGGGGCCGCTGCCCAAGGTCACGGTCATCATCCCCGCTTACAATGAAGGGGCCATGGTGGAGAAGGCCATATATTCCGTGGCCGCGTCCGATTACCCCGCGGACCGGCTGGAGGTCATCTGCATCGACGACGGCTCCAAGGACGACACCTGGGAGTATATGCAGCGGGCCCAGGCGCGCTGCCCGGAGTTTATCCGCCTGATCCGCTTTCCCAAAAATCGCGGCAAGCGGGAGGCCCTGTATGCCGGGTTTACCGAGGGTACCGGGGAGTTTTTTGTCAGCGTGGATTCAGACAGCGTCATTGCCCCGGACACCCTGAAACAGATCGTCGCCCCCATGATGCAAGACTCCACGATTGGCGGGGTCGCCGGCAACGTGAAAGTTTACAATCGCACCGCCAACCTCATCACCCGGATGCTCTGGGTGCGCTTTGTCCTGTCTTTTGACTTCCTGCGGGCCTCCCAATCCGCGTACCGCTTCGTTTTCTGTACCCCCGGGGCCTTGTCCGCCTACCGCCGGGAAGCGATCTTGCCCATCCTGGAGGAATGGCGCGGCCAGACTTTCCTGGGGGTGCGCTGCAACATCGGCGAAGACCGGGCCTTTACCAACCTCATCCTGCGCCAAGGCTACGGCACCGTCTATCAGCGCCGCGCCGTGGTTTACACCACGGTGCCCGAAACCTACAAAGGCATGTGCCGCATGTTCCTGCGTTGGGACCGCTCCAATTTCCGGGAATCTTTGGTCCAGCTCTCCTTCATGTTTAAACGCTACCGGCGGAAACACCGCCTGCTCCCCATCGTCGATTTCTTTATCCGGGAGCTGGAATTTCCCCTGGGCTGCATCTTTATCCCCCTCCTCCTGATCAACATCTGCCTCTACCCCCTGGTGCTGCTGAAATTTGTCACGGCCCTTTCCCTGGTCTCCTTCATCCTCACCCTCTATTACGTTAGCACGGAGAGGGACATGGACTTTGTCTACGGTGTGCTCTACGCCTTTTACGCGTTTATGTTCGCCAAATGGATCAAGCCTTACGCGTTTCTGACCTTGCGGGACGGCCGTTGGCTGACGCGTTGATAAATCCCATCCCCCCCCTTCCATGGCGCGGTCCTGAAAAGATAAGCCTCACGCAAAGACGCAAACAATTCCAAGAATTCGGTGACCCAGGCTTCCCAGCCTGGGCGGATTAGCGGGGCGGGCGCGGACGCCCGCCCTTTTTATATTTACACCTTTCCCCAGCTGCACCAGCCTCACCGGGACAAGTCCCGCTTATTTCTCAGGAATCCTTGCCCTTACTCCGGAACTTGACAACCTTTCCGCAGATACCTAGCTTAAATGCAAATCTTCTGAGGAGATTTGAATTTAAGCGGCTTCTTAAAAGAGGATGAAACTCATGATGTATATTTATATGCAACCTTTAGTGGCACTGATAGCCGGTATATTAATCTTGATGATGCCGCGCCTCTTAAACTACATTGTCGCAATTTATTTAATAATAAATGGATTAATAGGGCTGGGAATAGCCCGTTAAAATCAAGAGCGACATTAATACAATCAAAGGGTTGCAGGAAGAATAGAACATCTTCACCATGAAAGCTAAACTTAGGTTATTGGCCTATTGAAGAAGCAATTTGCCGGAATGGCAACAAAGGAGGGTACCTGTTCATGAGAAAAGCAGGGGTGATCGTTGGAGTATTGCTGATCCTGATTTTGTCTCTGCCGTCGCTGGTTCTGAGTCAAAAAGCAGCGCTGTGGGATGGGACGCACTGGAAAGACCTGTCCCAGGAGACCAAAATCGGTTATGTCAAAGGCGTGGGTAATCTGGCGGATTATGAGATGGCCGCCAGCGGTCGGCGTTCAGGGGCTATCTCCAGATCACTGGGCCAGCAGTGGAAGAATAAGAACATTGACACAATCGTTCAGGAAGTGGATAAATTTTACCAGGAAAATCCCCAAAAATTATCCATGCCGGTGATCGAAGTGATGCTCAGGTGCTGCAAGGGCCTCGGCATTCCCTGATCGCAGGCATCTATCCGGGAAAAAGTAAAAATTTGCACCAGAAGGGAAGGAACATAGATATGCGCAAATCAATGGCATTGACCTTAATCATCGTGGCAATATTTTTGAGTGGCTGCTCCGGGATGTCCTATACTGAACAGCGGACCTTGAGCGGCGGGGCCATCGGGGCCGCGGGCGGGGCCCTCATCGGCGCTGCTGCCGGCGCCCCAGGCACAGGTGCCGCAATAGGCGCAGGTGCCGGCGCCGTTGGCGGCTATCTCTACGACCAGTATGAGAAAAGCCAGGGGAGGCCTTAAAATTAGCTGTTTTGCGGGCAATTCATCATGGGCCGTTGGCACACCCCAAAATTATGAAATATCGTAGGGCGCGCGTCCCCGCCCGCCTCAGTAACCCGCACAGGCTGGAAAGCCTGTGCTACCGCCCGGAACTTGCGGCAGAAAAGAGTTGACAGGTCCCGGGATTCCCCTTATATAAATCGTCAGAGTTATGTTCAGGCAAAAGCCACCCAGACTCCGGGGTGGCTTTTTTATTGGGGGTTTTGCTATCATCCGCCGGTCAGATGTTAACTCCCCCCAGCTAACCAGCGATAATTCTTTTTCTTTTGACGGAAAACAGAAAACGGAAACCTCGCTTATGCGTCTGGTGATGATCGACAACTACGACTCCTTCACCTATAACCTGGTGCAGCTCTTCTATGAGTTCGATCTCGAGGTGCTGGTCTTCCGCCACGACGCGGTGAGCCTCGCCCGGATTGCGGCGCTTAAGCCGGATTGGCTCTGCATCTCCCCGGGCCCCAAGGCCCCGGCCCAGGCAGGGATCAGCAAGGCGGTCATTTCCCATTTTTACCGGCAGGTCCCCATCCTGGGCGTCTGCCTGGGGCACCAGGCCATAAACGAAGTCTTTGGCGGCGACACGGTGCCGGCCCCGGTGCCGGTGCACGGCAAATGCCACCAGGTCTTTCATCACGGCCGCGGCCTCTTTGCCGGACTTCCCTCCCCCTTTGGCGCGGCGCGCTACCACTCCCTGATGGCGGCCCCCAACTCCGAGGAACTGGAAGTCACTGCTTGGACCACGGACGGCGTGGTCATGGGCCTCAGCCACCGCCGCTACCCCCTCCACGGCGTCCAGTTCCACCCGGAATCCTTCCTCACCGACCACGGCTATGCCCTGGCGGAAAATTTTTTGAGATTGGGCAGGATGGGGGAGAGGGCTAAGGGCAGTAGCACAGGCGTCCCGCCTGTGGACCTTAGCACTCCTCCCCCAGACCCCCTCCCCCAATCCCTTATAAGGTTTTAAAGGCGCTGCCGTGTTCGGGCGAATCGTCGATTTACAGGTCGCGCCTTTTACGCCGCCCCCCGGGGTGGCGGACCTGGCCGGGCTCTTTGCGCCGCTCCGGCATCAGCCTTATGCCATGCTGCTGCTGAGCGGCGGGGACCTGGATTGCGCCGGCTATTCCCTGATGGGCTGGGACCCTTTTCTGGTCCTGCGGGCTAAAGGCTCCCGGGTGGCCGTCAGTGGCGGGGATCAGGAACAGATTTACCAGGCTGACCCCTTCCAGGTGCTGGGAGATATCCTGGCCGCGTTGGCACTCCCCGGCCCCTCTCCCCTGCCGCCCTGCGCCGCGGGGGGCCTGGGCTTTCTCGCCTATGACCTGAAAAACCACCTGGAGCGCCTGCCCGCCACCGCGGTGGATGACCTGGATCTCCCGGAGATGGTCTGGGCCTTTCCCCGACGTTTGCTGATCCATGACCGGGGAGCCGGGCGGTTCTGGCAGGTAAAGATCGTTTACGAAGACGCCCTGGGGCGGCGGGCGGCAGGGGCGGAACTGCCCCCCCTGGGGGATGGACCCGGACCTTACCAGGTGGGGCCGCTCGTGAGCAACTTTACCCGGGAGGCTTATCTCCAGAGCGTCAGCCGCGTCCGGGACTACATCCGCCGGGGCGACGTCTACCAGGTCAACCTGTCCCAGCGTTTTTCCTTTCCTTTCCAGGGCGAGGCCTACCGCCTCTTTCTCCGCCTCTTTGCCTTGAATCCCGCGCCTTTTTATGCATATCTTAACTGTCAGGATTTTGTCATCCTCTCCACTTCCATGGAGCGATTCCTCTACCGCCGGGAAGATTACCTGGAGACCCGTCCCATCAAAGGGACCCGGCCCCGGGGCCGGACCCCGGAAGAAGACGAGCGCCTGCGCCGGGAACTGGCTGAGAGCCGTAAAGATGACGCGGAGCTGTCCATGATCGTGGATCTCCTCCGCAATGACCTGGGCAAGGTCTGCGAGGCCCGCACGGTCCAGGTGAAGGAGCACAAGCGTCTGGAGGCTTACCAGAACGTCTATCATCTGGTCTCCATTGTCACGGGCCAGGTGCGGGAAGGCTGCAGCCACGTGGATATCCTTAAGGCCACTTTCCCCGGCGGTTCCATTACCGGCTGCCCCAAGATCCGGTCCATGGAGATCATCGATGAGCTGGAGCCCCACGTGCGCCACGTCTATACCGGGGCCATCGGCTACCTGGGGCTGCACCGCAACCTGGACCTGAACGTGGCCATCCGCACCGCCGTCATTTCCCGGGGCCTAGCTCATTTTTCCGTGGGCGGCGGTATTGTCTACGATTCTGATGAAGAAGCGGAATACGAAGAAACTCTGCATAAGGCCGGGACTTTATTTGGGGTGATTAGGGGGTAGGGCAGGGGTCAGGGGCCAGTTTGGGATGGTCTTTTCGTATCAGGCGGGCCATGCCCGTCAGCTTTTGGTGGCTGGGAGACGCCTTAATGTCATGCCCCATGAAGATCTTACATAACCTGACCTGTATTTCTCCCTCCCCCTTCGAGGGGGGAGGGTCGGGGTGGGGGTGGCGTCTTAGGTCCGATTACAATTATAATGACCACTGACCACTTTTTTTAGCGCGGGGTTTATGCCAATAGCAGAGTATGTCTGGCTGAATGAGGAATTGGTCCCATTGGACCAAGCCCTGGTGTCTGTCAATGACCGGGGCTTTCTCTATGGGGACGGTTTTTTTGAAACCCTGCGGGCCGAAGATGGGCGGATTTTATTTATGCCGGAGCACCTGGCCCGTCTGAAGGCCTCAGCCCAGGCCTTTAGGATACCTTTCCCCAAAAAATTCTCCTGGGAGAGGCGCCTCAGCCGGGTGCTGGCGGCCAACGGCCTGGAGCGGGGCCTGGCCCGGCTGAAAATTCTGCTTACCCGGGGGGAAGCCGCGGGTCTGGGGTTGCCCCGGGAGACCTGGCCGACCCTGGTGATCTGGGCCCAAGCTTACAGTCCTCCCGCCCCGGAGGAATATGCCCGGGGCTGGCCGGTGGCCACCTTCCCGGAGCGCCGCACCACCTTTACCGGCAGGCACAAGAGCCTCAATTATTTGTTCTATCTGGCCGCCCGGCAGTATGCCCTGGACCAGGGCGCCAAAGAGGCCCTGATCCTCGAGGCGGACGGCCTGGTGTCCGAAGGCGCGGCCACCAGCCTGATTTATCGCCAGGATGGAAATTTTTTTACGCCCGAGGCCCCCAGCGCCTTGCCGGGGGTGACCATCGCCGTCCTGGGCCGGAGCCTGGCCCGGCGGGGATTATCTCTAGCCGCGGTGCCCACCACCCAGGCCAACTTGGCCCAGGCGGAAGGTCTCTGGCTGACTAATTCTCTGCTGGGGGTGATGCCGGTGTCTTCCCTGGATGGCCGGCCCTGGCCCATTTCCGAGGCCGCCGGGCTGCTGCAGGAGTGCCTGAAAACGGAAGAACAAGCTTAAATTAAAAACCCTAGGCGGGTTGGAGCGGGGCAGGGACCCATAGGGCGGGCGTCCCCGCCCGCCTCTAGTCCCTGGCCCCTCCCCCCACATCTTTCACCTTCCTCCCAATGCCTGCCGCAGCTGTAGTCCCACTTTTTCCATGTCCCCCGGTTGATAAACCCCCTGGGGGAATAGCTGGAGGCCGTCATGCGTATGGCGGGGAATGACATGCACGTGGGCATGGAAGACTTCCTGGCCCGCGGCCTCGAAGTTGTTCATGCCGATATTGAACCCCCGGGCGTAAAGCGCTTTTTGCAGGGCCCGGGCCACCTGCCGGGAGACCCGGCCTATCTCCGTCCACAGGTCATCCGGCAGGTCCAGGAGGTTTTCATGGTGTTCCTTGGGGATGACCAGGGTGTGGCCGTAGTTCACCGGGGCTATGTCCAGGAAGGCCAGGACCCGGGGAGTTTCCAGCACCTTCGCGGCCGGAAGCCCCCCGCTGACAATGCGGCAGAAAATACAATCAGCCATAAGTTTCCTTTCCGGAAAATAAGGAATTGCAGGGACGCCTGGGCGCACACGTCACCCACCAGAGCGGCAACCTAGTTTGACGTCCCAGAAATAAGGTACACAATACCACCTATGAATATGCCCAATATTATTCCCTCTCCCCTCGGGGGAGAGGGTTAGGGTGAGGGGGGCGACTTTGGCTAAGTGGCTGTAATTAATCAAAAGACTCCACCCCCACCCCGACCCTCCCCCCTCGAAGGGGGAGGGGGAAAGACCGGGCAAGTTATGTAAGGCATTCCAGGGACACGACAATAGGTCCGTCCCCAGAAGAGAACTGCCATTTGATCGGGATTTGATATCAAACTATAGGGCAAAAATCGGGGCTTGCCAAGGAGGGGTGCTGGGGGAAAAAGCCGGGAGCAAAAAGAATCCGGGATGCTGACAGGCGCGGTCAGTTGCGGCCGTCAAAGCGGAGGGACGCATTATGGATAAACCCCGGTTACTTGCGGGACCGCAAGGCGGGGCCTATTCTGCCACTTGCGCGTTGTTGCGCCTGTCCCCCGGGGGGGTGGAGGTGGAGATTCACCGCCTTCAGAACGGCACTCTCATCCTCTCGGGGGGACAGGCTTTCCCACCTCAGACGTAGTCGCCCCGGTTAAATTTGACACTCTCCGTATAAGCCAGGGCCGCGGTCTCTTCCATCACCTGTTTCAGGGGTGAAGACGAGGGCAGGTTCTGGGCCAGGGACTGGAGCCGCTGGCTGTCTTGCTCCAGGGTCTGCACCAGGGAAGCCACCTTTTTCAGGGGCACACCCGAGTCGGCCAGGGCCTCCTGGTAGCTATCCAGGTGGGTGAGGACCAGATTCAGCACCTCGTCGGGGGTGCGGTTGACCTCGCCTACCGGAGAAATGGCAGAGACGTTCCCCAATGCCGCCGGGGCCTGGGGCTCCGCGCTTCCTTGGGCAGCCAGGATTTCCTGCAACTGTTGGGCAAAGTTTGCCTCCCCGGCCGCGGGTTTGGCCTCGGGAGCCTTCGGAGTTATGATTTGTGAGAGTAGTTCCTCTATTTTCATGATGGCCTCTTAATCGACAATAATTCCCGCTAACTTTAGAACTGTACCGACTTTACCTGGGTCAGGATATCCCGCAGGCGGTCGAAATTGTACAGCTCCCCCAGGTCTTGGCGGTTAGAGCCGCTCCAGTCTTGCTGCACCTGCTGCAGGAGCAGCTGGGCCTGGCTCAAATCCACCTCTTGTGGGGTCGGGGAGGCCAAATTCTGGGAGGTGACCAAATCCACCAGGTCTGCATCACCGGTAGAAGTTTGGCCGTTGGTCTTTTGGGCTTCTTGGGCTGCCTGGCGGGCAACCGTCACTTGGTCATCGACCCCCGAGTCCAACGTCATTGTCTGCTGGGGATAAAGGCTAGAAATTTCCACTTCCGCATCTCCTTATGGGAATTTGCCCTAATAGCTAGCAATATCAGTGCCAGATACAAAATCCAGAATTTATGCGGATTTCCTGGGGGGGGCGCCAATAAAGACCGCGGTAATCTTTGCCTACTTGTCGGTTTTTTGACAGCCTTCTGCCTTGAAAGATTTTCTTGGTGGCGCAGGCTTTCCAGCCTGCGCAGTTTTTCGGCGCAGCCTGGAAAGGCTGCGCCACCGATTGAAAAACTTGTGGGTGATGATAAGCCTCCACTGGAGGAAAGGGAGGAAGGGACGGAGACTTTTCCTGATTGAGGTGGAGTCAGCGGCTCATGCGCGACTGCCGGAACACGCTATACCCGGCCGCAATAGCTCCCCAGAGGACAAGGGGGACCGGGGGCTTTGCGGCAAAAGTCCCGGCCCAGGCGTACCAGGGCCGCCTCCAGGTCGGCGAAGTCCTGGGACGGCACCGGTTCCTGCTGCCATTGAGCCTCCAAAGCGGCCAGCGCCTCTTCCGGACTGAGGCCCGGGGGCAGCAGCTTAAGGTGCTCCCCGGCCAGTTGGGCCAGGGGGCTCAAGCTTGGTTCGGCTTTGGCCCAGACACCCCGCAGTTCCCTGAGGAAAATATTGGCCGTGGCCGGGCCGATCCCCGGGGCCAGATTTATTAGCCGTTGTTCCAGGTCCGGGCCGTCGGCCGCGGCCGCGTGCAGCCGTTCCAAAGAGCCCTGGTACTGCTCCTGGAGGGTGCCCATAATCTTAAGCAGCTTGCTGGCGGTTTTGAAATCATAGCGAGCGTACCCGCCTTCGTCCAGCAGGGCCACCAGATTATCCCAGCCCTGCTCCAGGATGGCTGCCGGGGTGTAGAGCCCCCGGGCCGCAAAAACCTGGTAGGTGCGGGCCGCCAGCTTGCCGGAGATGCGGGCCCCGTAAAGGACCGCGGCCAGGAACCATTTTTCTCTGGCCTCCGGCCCGGCCTTGACGTCGATCCCCAATTCGGCGGCGAAGCGGCCCGGCATGCGGGCCAGCACCTGGAAAATCACTTCCATGCCTTTATTCCTTTAGTAAAACTTTAAAGAATAATGCTATTGTAACCGAAAGTTAGTTTTTAAGAGCAGTTCATTTCAGGAGATCCTCCATGTGCAAGAATGAACGCCGCTTTTGCCGTTGCGGCCGGAATTCGGCCTTTCTCCTTTTGCGCGATAATCTCCTCTTTCCGGAAATCCTCATTGACCTATACTGCCCCTTGTGCCAGGACCAGGCGGTCTGGGACGAAACCGCCATGCTCCGGGACTGCGGCTGGATTCTCGAGTACGACTTGGACGGAGCCCAGGGACTCTTGCAGCAGCAGGGCGTCCGGGGCCCGGTCACCCCGGAATTTATCTTTGACGAAGACTACTTGAGCTGGCAGGGCCTGTCCCCAGGAGACCAGGACATGAACGCGGCCTTACACCGGCGGCTGGCCCCCCTGATAGAACAAAACCTCTCCCAGTATCTTCAGTCCATGAAAAACGAATGGCTGCGGCATGTGGCGGAGCTGAAGGCCGCGGGCTGGCGCAAGGCCCGGAAAGCCTGAGGCTCCCAGATCTTACCAACTACTTCTGAGGAGGAAAAGCAATGCGGAAGCTAATGTGGACGTTAGGTATTTTGACCCTCATAGGTTTATGGACGCTGCCGCCCGTATGGGCCCAATGGGGGGCCGTGCAAAGCGGCATAGACGCGGCCCGCAAGGCCAAGGAAGCGGGGCAGCAACCGCAGCAGCAGCAACAGCAACAGGGACCGGCGACCAAGGCCTACGAAGGTTCGGCGAAGATGAGCGATACCAAAACGGGGGTTTCTACCTCCGCCGTGACCTATAAGAATACGGTCCGGCCTTTCTCTTACACCATCCCGGCGGGCTGGCGCCTGGAGCGGGGCAATCCCACCGGCAGCGCCGCAAGTGACAACATCATCTTCATGAAGCCGGGGACTACCTGCGGCTTTAACATCCATTGGAACCAGATGGTGCCCAGCTTCCCCAGGAAGGCTTCGGTGGATGCCTCCTATAAGTCGGCTATGGAAGAGAAGAGCATCGGCAAATATATCGCGGTGAAGCGCCGGGACCAGGGCGGCAAGGATGGCGTCATCGGCTGGGAGACCATCGAGACTGCGGAAAAGGGCTCGGGCGGTTTCCAGCGCATCCAGTGGAATGTCTTCGACGGTCAAAACTATAATTACATCTTCCAGGCTTACTCCGAACCCAAGGATTTCAATGCCAACCGGGCGGAGATGCAACGGCTCATCGATTCCATCAAGTTCGGGAAGTAATACCGCTTCCTCGTAAAAAATAGCAAACCTTAGGGGCGGACCCGTGTGTCCGCCCCTGCGCTGAGCGCACGCCTGGGTGCGCTTCCACAAAAGATGTTGATACTTCTTTAACGGCAACTCGGTATTGATAATTTTGTGACAAATAATACCTTGAGGTTTGCCGCGCTCTTTTAAGTCCCCCTTGGTAAAGGGGGATTTAGGGAGATTAGGAAGCGCTTCCATAATCCCCCCTGCCCCCCTTGAGAAAAGGGGGGTAAGATAATGGGTATGATAAATGTCGTAGTTATGATGGAGCGTCACACCTGGGAGGCCGTCAAGAATCTGCCATGACCATCACCATCGCGGACATCGAGGCCGCCCGGGAGCGGCTGCGGGGGGTGGTGCAACACACCCCCCTGGTCTATTCCCGGAAGCTGAGCCGGGCCAGCGGCCGGGAGGTTTTTTTCAAGCTGGAAAACCTCCAGACCACCGGTTCCTTCAAGCTCCGGGGGGCGCTCAACCGCCTGAAGCTTCTGAAAGAGCGGGGCGAAGGCCAGCGGGTCGTGGCCGCGTCCGCGGGCAACCACGCCCAGGGCGTGGCCTTTGCCGCGGCTTCTCTGAAAATTCCCGCCACCATCGTCATGCCTCTGGGGGCCTCCATTTCCAAGCAGATGGCCACGGCCAGCTACGGCGCGGAGGTGATCCTCCAGGGCCGGGATATCTCCGAGGCCCTGGACAAGGCCCGGGAACTGGTGGCCCAGGGCTACACCTTTATCCATCCCTACGACGATCCCCAGGTGATGGCCGGCCAGGGCACTTTGGGCCTGGAGATACTGGAAGACCTGCCGGGGGTGGACACCGTGGTCATCCCCGTAGGGGGCGGCGGCCTGGCTGCAGGCACAGCCCTGGCGCTAAAAAGCCGCAGACCCGAATTGGCCGTCATCGGCGTCCAGGCCGCGCAGGTGCCTTCCCTGGCCGCGGCCCTGAAACAGGGCAAGCCCACCCCGGTGCCGGCCCCGCCCACCCTGGCGGACGGCATCCAGGTGCCCCTGATCGGCTGCCACACCTTTCCTTTGCTGCAACAATATCTCCAGGAAGTGGTTTTGGTGCAGGAGATGGAGATCGCCCAAGCCCTGCTCTTCCTCCTGGAGGGCAAGAAAGTTCTGGCGGAAGGGGCCGGCGCCGTGGCCCTGGCCGCGTTTTTGGGGCCGCTCCAGTCCCGGGACCTGGGGAAACAGGTGGTCCTGCTGGTGAGCGGCGGCAACATCGACATTCCCCTGCTGGAAAGGGTGCTGCCCCGGGCCTTGCTGGAGGGCCGCCGCCTCTGGAGCCTGCGGGTGACCTTGAGCGACCGGCCCGGGGCCCTGGGGCGCCTGGCCGGTCTCCTGGGGGAGCAGGGCGCCAATATTTTGCATCTCTTTCACGATCGGCTGGCCCCGGAGCTGCCTTTGGACTATACTAGGGTGGAGCTGAACCTGGAGACCCGGGACGCCAGGCACGGGGAAGCGGTACTCGAAGCGTTGCGGGACGCGGGTTATCAGGTGGAGGAGAAGCCGTGAGAAAGCTGTCAGCGGTCAGCTTTCAGCTTAAAAACAAAAAACAGAAAACAGGTAATCAATGACCGTCTCCAACCGCATCAAACAAGCTTTGGAAAATGCTTCCTGGATTCGCCGCATGTTCGAGGAGGGCGCGGAACTGAAAGCCCGCCTGGGCGCGGATCAGGTGATGGACTTCACCCTGGGGAACCCCGACCTGGAGCCCCCGGCGGAGTTCAAACGGGAACTGGCCGCGGCGGCTCAGGACCCCCGGCCCGGTCTCCACAGCTACATGGCCAATGCCGGACTGGTCCCCACCCGCCAGGCCGTGGCCCGGCATTTGAGCGAAATCCACCAGCTGGACTTTAAGACCGAAGATATTGTGCTCACCTGCGGCGCGGGCGGGGCTATTAATATCATTCTCAAGGCCCTGCTGGACCCCGGCGACGAAGTGGTGGTCCTGGCCCCCTTCTTCCCGGAGTATATGTTCTATATCGACAACCACGGCGGCACGCCCCGCGTAGTGGAGACCGACGAGCACTTCCAACTGGACCTGAACCGGTTGGAGCAGGCCCTGAACCCCGCGACCCGGGTGGTGATCATCAACTCGCCCAACAACCCCACGGGCCAGGTTTATGAAGCCGAGGCCCTGATGGAACTGGGGCGCCTGCTCACCCGCCACTCCGCACGCCAGGGGCGTCCCGTCTATCTGCTGGCGGATGAGCCGTACCGGCGGATAGTGTACGACAACTTGAGTTTGCCCAGCATTTTCGCGGCCTACCCCCACACCCTGCTGGCCACCTCCTTTTCCAAAGACCTCTCCATCCCCGGGGAGCGCCTTGGGTACGCGGCGGTGAGCCCCCAGGCCGAGGGCCGGGGAGAAATTTTTGCAGGTCTGGTGCTGGCCAACCGTATCCTGGGGTATGTCAACGCCCCGGCCCTGATGCAGCGGGTGGTGGCGCAGCTGTTGGAGGTGTCGGTGGACGTGGGTTATTACGCCCGGCGCCGGGATTTGTTGCAAGAGGTTCTGGAACAGGCAGGTTATGAGTTAGTTCAGCCCCGGGGGGCCTTTTATTTTTTTCCCCAAGCCCCCGGTGGGAATGACCTGGCCCTGGTGGCCCGGCTGAAAAAGGAGAATATCCTGGCCGTGCCGGGCCGGGGCTTCGGGCGGGCGGGCTATTTCCGCCTGGCCTTCTGCGTGTCGGAAGAGGTGATCCGGCGGGCGGCCCCGGGCTTCGCCCGGGCGAGGGGCTGAGGCAAGCAAGAAAAATCCTTGGTAGCACAGGCTTTCCAGCCTGTGCAGGTTTCCGGCGCAGCCTGGAAAGGCTGCGCCACCTAATAGAAGGCTTGTGCTCTAAGTAATATGCGGGAATTGTTTCCTATTTCTCCCTCCCCCTGAGAGGGGGGAGGGTCGGGGTGGGGGTGGCGTCTTTGTGAGAGGTTCGGAGTACAAGTCGCCACCCTCCCCCCAACCCCCTCCCCTCGAAGGGAGGGGGAGTATGTTATCATTATGTCCTGGAATATTAATGGACTACCGAAAAAAAATGACATTGCGTAATAAAAACGAAAAACGGTATCATTTATGGCCAAGCGCCAGCCGCTAACCCGGCCCCTAGCTATCGGGGACGTCCTGCTGGGGCTGATGAAGCCCCTGGATTGGGAGGACCTGGCCCAGCGCAGCCGCATCCGCCAGGTCTGGGAGGCGGTAGTGCCCCCGGAGCTTTTGCCCCAGACCCGGCTCCTGGAACTGCGCCGCCGGGAACTCTGGGTGGAGGTGAGCGCTGCGGCCTGGGGCCAGGAAGTGCAATTTCTCGGGCCTGGCATCCTGGCGGCCCTGGAAAGGGCTTTAGGCCCCGGAGTCATCCGCAACCTGCGGATTCGGGTGGGCCAGGGAGTTAAAGAGCTAAAGGAAGAGCAGGATTGATAGCTATTAAGCGGTTACGGATTACTGATCTGCCTGGGGAGCCCCGATAAAAGATGCCGCCATTAATCCTCCTGGTTGACGATGATCTTTTGATCCGCTCTTTGGGAAAGGAACTCCTGGAGCATCTGGGGTATCAGGTGGAAGTGGCCCAGGATGGCCCGGAAGCCCTGGAAATCTTCCGGCGCCTGGGCGGGGTGGACCTGGTGATCCTGGATTTTTATCTGCCGGGGCGGGATGGCCTGCAGGTGCTGCAGGACCTGAAAGCGCTGGATGCGCAGGTGCGGGTGCTGGTGGCTTCCGGCTTCTTTCCTGCCGAAGAAGCGGCCCGGATCCAAGAGATGGGAGCCGCGGGCCTTATTTATAAGCCTTACCGGGTGGCGGAACTGGAGGCCCGGATTCGCCTGGTACTGCAGGGGAAGTCCGGGTTTTAGCCAGCTGCGGCCCCTGCCATTCATAGCAGAACAGGACCGCGCCGGTCCGGTTCAGGCACGATACTTCCCGCCATTCCGTCCCCAAGAGTTCCGCCGCAAATTCCCGCATCTCCGGCAAGGAAGCAATGTGGGAACCTATCAGCCACAACCGCCGGGAATGCCCGGTCCCGGGGGCCGGCACTTCCAGGTCCGTCTCCCCACAGGACTTGCCCAGGCAGACCCGCTCCTCTGCCCCGTGAAAATAGTACTTAAACGGCGGGACCGCGAAATAGTAAACATAGACCCAGTCCCGGGGCCGGATCTGCTGTTGCAGATACTCCACCAGGGGCTGGATTTCTTCCCGGTTATTGAGGGGATAAAGGCTTTCCCGGACCATGCCCGGGGGATCGACGGCCAGCAGAATGACTCCGGTGAGGGCCAGGGCCGCCAGCCGCTGCCGTTTTTGCCACAGCCAGGTGAGAAGGGACATCAGCCCCGCGGCCGCCACCAGGTAGAGCAGCGGCGCACTGAAAAGCATCAGGCGATTGCCGCCGTAATGGGCCATAAAGGGGTAACGGTGCAAGGCCGCGGCCCCCAGCGCCAGGAGCAGGGGACCTCCAAGATAGAGGACGGCCCGGCCCGCGCCCTGCCTGATTAAAGCCACAATGCCCGCGGCCAGCAAAGGGAGAGCCCAGTACAGGCCCCACTCTCCGAAAAAATACCAGAAGTAGCGGTGGAAAGCCGCGCTCAGCCACCAGAGGAAAGCTGTTAAACCGGAGAAGTCCGGAAAGTCCTGGGCCCAATAGGCCAACAGTTCCGGGTCCACCTGCCCCCGCAGAAACAAGAAATAACCGGCGGCAAAGGCCGCGGCCCAGACGCCGCCCAACAGCGCCACCCGCAGCCGCCGGGTATGGGGCAGAATCAGCCACAGTCCGGCCAGGGCCACGGGCAGGATAAAGACCAGGGTATGGGAAAACCCCAGGCCCAAGCCGCCGGCCACGGCCAGCGCTACCCAGGCCCGCTTGCTGTCTTCCCGCCGGAGCCGCTCCACCAGGAAAAATATGAGCACCGCGCAAAACGCGTCGCCGCTGTACTGCTTCAACTCCTTGGCGTAATAGACCA
>JAKAGH010000281.1 GCA_021817645.1 Deltaproteobacteria bacterium | reverse complement strand
CCCTCACTCTCTTGGGACAGACCTATCTGCAGGAAAAAAAATACGCCCTGGCCCTGGTCCCCCTCAAGAAAGCGCAAAGCCTGGCCCCCCAGGACCCCAAAGTCAACCGGCAATTGGGCATGGCCCTGGGGGGCCTGAAACAATATGCTGAGGCCCTGCAAGCTTTTATGAAGGCCGGAGACGAAGCCCAGGCCTACAATAATCTGGGGGTCTTTTATTTTCAGGACGGCCACTATGAAGAGGCCGCCAAATGCTTCCAGAAGGCCCTGGACCTCCGCACCACCTTTTACCAGGAAGCCAAGACCAATTTGCAGCGGGCCCTGGAAAAACTGCAGCAATCCCGGAAAGATTCATAGAAATTCCCCCGGCCTGACATTTACCCGGGGGCCGGCATCCCCCCCTGGGCCCCTGCCCTCTCGCCCCTTACCTGCCTGACGTTCCGGCCACTACTTCGTTTGACATTTTTTCCGTCCATTGATAGAAGAAGGTAACTGGAGACGCGTGGGGTAATAATCCTGTCCTGCGCTTTCTCTTTAACCGAAAACAGAATACCGTCTTTTCCCCACCGGAGAACCAGCCATGCTCATCGTCATGGATAAAGACGCCACTCCCGCGCAAATAGAGGTGGTGGTGGCCCGGATTGAAGCCCTGGGATTCGCGGCCCAGCCCATGCCCGGCGGCGAACGCACCGCCATCGCCATCCTGCGCAATCCCGGGCCGGTTGACCCGGCCCTGTTCCTGGACCTGCCCGGGGTGATCCAGGCCATCCCCGTGTCCCGCCCCTATAAGCTGGTGAGCCGGGAAATGCAGCGGCAAGACACGGTCATTTCTTTGCCGGGACTGGAGTTGGGCCGGGGCCGGTTCGTGGTCATGGCCGGCCCCTGTGCGGTGGAGAGTGAAACCCAGGCCCTGACCATCGCCCGGGCCGTGAAGGCCGCGGGGGCCAAGGTCTTGCGCGGCGGTGCGTTCAAGCCCCGCACCTCCCCATACAGTTATCAGGGTTTGGGGGAAGAGGGCCTAAAAATCCTGCGAAAAGTGCGGGAGGAAACCGGCCTGCTGGTCATCACCGAGGCCGTCGATCCCTGCTCCTTGGACTTGGTGGCGAAGTATGCCGACATTATCCAGCTTGGCGCCCGGAACATGCAAAATTTCACCCTGCTGCGCTTGGCCGGTAAAGCCGGCAAACCCGTGCTCCTGAAAAGGGGAATGTCCGCCACCCTGGAAGAATGGCTCATGGCGGCCGAGTATATTCTGTCCGAGGGCAATCCCCAGGTAATCCTCTGTGAGCGGGGCATCCGGGCCATCGGCGAACATGCCCGCAACCTCCTGGACCTGGCCACCATTCCGGTGGTGCACAAAGAGAGCCATCTGCCCATTATCGTGGACCCCAGCCACGCCGCGGGCCGCCGGGACCTGGTGGGCCCCCTGGCCCGGGCCGCGGTGGCCGCGGGCTGCGACGGCCTGCTTATCGAAGTGCACCATGAACCGGAAAAGGCCTTGTCCGACGGCGCCCAATCCCTTTTCCCCCAGCAGTTCGCGGGCTTGATGGAGGAACTTCAGAAATTGCGGCCCGGAGGCTGGCATTGAGGGAAATTTCTCTGCCCCTCCCCGGCCGGGACCGGAGCTACCGGCTCCTGATTGAGCCGGGGCTGCGCCTCCGCCTGCCTCAGTTGCTCGTCTCCCTTAACGTTCCCCGCCGGGTCTTTCTCATCACCGACACCCGGGTGGGCAGCCTCTATGGCGACCAGATGGTTGCGGTCCTGAAAGAGGCCGATTACTCCCCGACCCTGCTCACCGTGCCCCGGGGCGAACGGGCCAAGACCTGGCCCGTGGCCCAGCGCCTGGCCCGGGAACTTCTGGCCCTGGGCGCGGACCGCAGCTCGCTCTGCATCGCTCTGGGCGGAGGCGTGGTGGGCGATCTCACCGGCTTTCTGGCCTCCATCTTCATGCGGGGGGTGCCCTTCATCCAGGTCCCCACCACCCTGCTGGCCATGGTGGACGCCTCCATTGGCGGCAAAACCGCCATCAATCTGCCGGAAGGAAAAAACCTCCTGGGCACCTTTCACCAACCCCGGCTGGTGGCCATTGACCCCCAATTCCTCCGGAGCCTGCCCGCATCCCAGCGGCGCAACGGCCTGGCCGAGGTCATCAAGCACGGCTTCATCCAGGACCCGGACCTGCTGTCGCGGCTGGAACCAGGCACCCGAATCTTTCGGGATGAGGCGGAATTGACCGAGATCATCCACCGGGCTGCGGCCATCAAGGCTAAAGTGGTGGCCGCGGATGAACGGGAAGGGGGCCTGCGCCGCATCCTCAACTTCGGCCACACCCTCGGCCACGCCCTGGAACAGGCCTCCCACTTCCGCCTGCCCCACGGCGAAGCCGTGGCCTGGGGCATGTTGGCGGCGCTGCGCCTCTCGGTGAAAATCACGGACCTGCCGCCCGCAGCTGCGGCCCGGGGCCGCCAGCTGATCCGCCAGACCGGCCTCGCCCGCCGGCCCCTGGACCTGGACCCCCAGATCATCATGGAAGCCCTGCCCCTGGACAAAAAACGCCAGGAGGGCCGCTTGGTCTTTATTCTGCTCCGCCGCTTCGGGGAGCCGGTGATCCAGGAGGACATCCCCCTGGGATTGATTAATGACGCGCTGCAGGAAGAGGTTTTGGGAGCAAACGGCTAAGGGCCGGGGTGCTGTTCCCAAAAGATGGGCCTCACGCCAAGACCCAAAGGCGCAAGAATAGGGAGAATTGGTGACGCCGGCTTTCCAGCTGCGCAATTGACGTAGGGCGCGTCCTACGCACATTGCGGCTCGTAATGCCATGTGCCAGTTATTGCAGGGTGGGCACTGCCCACCGATTCCTTGGCTGCTTGAAAAGTTCCGAGTTCCGGGTTCTGAGTTATTGGGGCGGCCGTCCCTGGCCGGCCGGGGCTCCGGCGGGCACGGAGGCCCGCCCCACCTAACCTTTTCATGATTTGCGGGTGGGCCGCAGGTCCATGAGGGAATGTTCCGAAAGGTACCAAGCAAGTGTAGGGTGCGTCTTACGCACCATTTCTGGCGCGTAAAACGCACCCTTGTAAGAAATATTTTTTTCTGTTTTGAGAGTCTTGATGCGCAGGCTGGAAAGCCTGCGCCACTGACGCTTTCTTGATTTTGGGTGAGCGATGGCTCATGGACGGCTGGTTTCCAAGCCGCGCTTGGAGACCCACTCGAGTGTAATGCTTGGCCTTGCAGGAGGTTGTTTAGGAGGGGCAATATTGCTGCTCAAAACCTTGCAAAAGCTGGCGTGGTTGATGGTGATTTCCCTCGCGCTATCTGGAACAGCCTATGGGCAATCCCCTAAAAATCAAGAAAATACCCCGAGGAGAGAGACTATCAAATCCTTTCAACTTAACCCCATCGGCACGGTCAAGCGCCAGGGAAAGCAAGCCTATCTGGAGCTTCTGCCGCAATTCACTCCGGCCCTGGACGGCCTCTCCGGCTTCTCCCATGTGTGGGTGTTTTTCTGGTTCCACGAAACCGATACCCCGGAAGACCGGGCCACCCTCAAGGTCCATCCCCGCCGGGACCCCACCAACCCTCTGACCGGGGTCTTCGCCACCCGGGCGCCGGTCCGGCCCAACCTCATCGGCCTCACCGCCTGCCGCATCCTCAAGATCGCGGGTAACACCATCGAAGTGGAGGGCCTGGACGCCAAAGACGGCTCCCCCATCGTCGACCTCAAGCCTTATATCCCCAAGGGGGACTCCATCCCCGAAGCGACCATACCGGATTGGGTGAAGAAGCCGCCGCCCAAAGAATAGTTCAAGGTTCAAAGTTCAAAGTTCAAAGTTAAGACTGAGGTTCCCGAGAACTTTTCATGCTTATTGGGTAGTCCAAGGCCCATGAAATACTGGATAGAAAAGTTCCAACTTGAGACCTCTGCGTAAGTTCTTTTCCTGTCATTCTGAACGGCGCGCAGCTTCGTTGCGAATCTCGTATTTATTTGATATCTTTGAGATTATTCTGTCGCTCCACTTCCTCAGAATGACAATTTGGAGGACTTTCGCAGAGGTCTCAAGTTCAAGGTCAGTTCAGGATTCTCAATAGACAACCGAATGAGGCGAGTACACTCCCAACTTTGAACCTTGAACTTTGAACTTTTCAAGAATATTACGGCTCACCAAGACCAACCATCAACCCCGCCGCGGCCTTCAGGCCCCAAACCAGCCCGCCTTCGTCCGGGTTGAACTCCGGGGAGTGCAGGGCCTGGCCCTTGGCTCCGGGGGTGCGC
>JAKAGH010000019.1 GCA_021817645.1 Deltaproteobacteria bacterium | reverse complement strand
AATAGGCCGCTCCGGCACTTTGAGAGTCCCCCCCGGGTTCAGGGTAATTCTTTCAGCATGGTGTGGCATGGGTTTTCCTTTATGAGAGCTTTGAAAATTGAGGCAAAGGGAGAGGGAAACCTCCCCAGTTCTAAGAAAAATTATTGAATTTTATATAATAACATTTCTTAAGAAAATCGCCAATTACCCTGGTGAATCGGTAGGGTCCTACAAATTAGGACACTACCCTCCCCTTTACTTTGGCACCCAACATCCCTAACTTTCCGTAGGAGGCCCCCGCCATGAACAAACATATCATTTGGCTTATCCTGGCTCTGTCCCTTGCAGGCTACGCCACTCCCTTATTCTCAAGTTTTGAGCCGCCCTTAGCTCCCAGTGATTATAGGCTTTTAAATCTTATGGGGAGATAGTTGGGAATCGGGTTACTCTGCTCCTCCTTGCAGGGCCTTGAGCGCGGCAAGATGGTCGATTAGGCGATTAATTTTCCGCCGTGGATTCTCATGAGGTTTCATATCAGGCATATTGGCCTTAACCCATTTCCAATTCGTGACAATTAGGCCAATACCGGAGAATCTTAGGCATTTCAGGCCAGCGGCGCCAGTTCCACCCGGCCCCAGGCCCCCAATTTCTCGCCGACGATCACCACTGCGCCCAGGATTTCGGGCACGGTCCCGGCCCACTCCAGGGCCATGGGCATCGCCGCGGCGTCCGGCACCCGGTTGCCCAGGGCCGTGGCCGCGGCGTCCGCCAAGGCGGCGTCCGCGGCCAGAACACAGGCTGCGTCCGCCTTGCCGAAGCTCAAGGAATGGCCCACCGTGCCCGAGGAGGTGCACACCCCCAAAGGCCCCCAGGCCGGGTCAATTTTCAGACCCACCTTGCCGCTCAGGGGGGATTTCCCGGCAAACAGGGCGATGGTGGCCGGCTGCTGAACCTGGATAAAAATATCCCCCCCGTTTTCCACGATTACTTCGGCACTGAGGGGAGACAAAGACCGGCCCACCCGCTGGGCCATGGCCCCGGCCACCGCTGCCATGGGGCCTACCCCCACCCTGGCGGCCGCGGCGATCATCTCCCGGGCCAGGGACGGCGCAAAGGGGTCCTCCGGCCAGGGGGCCAGGGCCTCCAGGAACCCGGGGTGCGCGGCAATGTAACTCTCCAACTGCCGCCGCTCCTGGAGCGCCACTTCCCGCACCTTCGGGGTAAAATCCCGGGCCGCCAGGACCCAGAGGTCGGTTTCCTTCACCACCACCCGGAAACCCACCAGGCCCGCCCGGGCCATGCGGGTGCGGTAATCGCGGGGTTCGTATTTGCTTGACATGGTTTTTTGGGGGAGAGGGCTAAGGGCCACAGGCCCTTACCCGCTCCCCCAAACCCCCTCTCCCAATCCCTTAAGGTTTAGATTTTTTCTCGTCCCCCAAGATAGCTTGGCTTGGGAATCGCCAAAGAGGCAGACCTCTTCCAATTTTAAAAGAGTGCGCCCCTCAACGCTATGAGAATCACGCCCCCGAACATCAAGCCTGCGCCCAGCAGGCGGGGGAGAAAAGGCCGTTCCTGAAGCCACATGCCCCCCAAAAAGACGCTGAACAAGAGACTCAGACGTTTCACCGCGATCATATACGCAGCCGGCGCCAGAGTCAGGCCCTGGGCCACGCTTAAGATACTGAGGGTCACAAAAAATCCCAGGAGCAGACCCCAGCCCCAGATGGATTTGCAAGCCAGCCCCCCTGGCGTCCGGCTCAAAGGATAACCGCCTAGCATGACGCCGCTGAGCAGCAGCGGGTAGAATACCCCGAAGAAAGCCGGATCCGAATGGAGAATGGCTTTTTTAAACAGGGCGGCAGTGCAGGAGTAAATGGCGGCCACCGTCAGCATCAGCCACGCCCCCCGCTCCCGGGACAGGGCCCTAAACGGCCCCCAGATCCCTGCTTCCTCCGCACCCAGGCTGAGAATATAGCTGCCCCCGGCAATCAGCGCGACGCCCAGCACTCCCCAGCCACCCAGCTCTTCCCCTAAAAACGCCCACCCCGTGAAGATCATAAAGACCGGAGTAAAGGCCAGGAAGGGAATGCACAAAGACAGATGGCAGATCCTCAAGGCCTGCATGTACAACAGGGTGGCGGTCACCTCCAGGGGCACCATGACCGCCACCACCCCCCAGAAGGTGGGGTCCAACACCGGCCAGCTGAGGCCCAGGGCCACCAGCAGCAAGAAAGGAACGGCAAAGAGAAACCGGGCCAGCCCCATACCATAAGGAGAAAGATGCGTCAGATGACGCTTGGTCACCGCATCCGCGCCCGCGTCGCCGATGGCTGCGCATAAGCCCAACAGTAACCATAACCCTGCTCCCACTTTTGCCACCTTTTAAAATTTCAATAAGTGAATGAACTACCTCTGGCGACAGACATGCAGGTTTAGGATGCTCTGGCAATCATCTGGCCCTTTGTATTCAGGCAAGTCATCGATTACCTCTATGTCCACGTATTTACAATAGATCAGAGCATCTCGTCCGGTAAGTTCGGGGTGGGACCCGCAATTGACAATTCGAACCCTGTAAAACTCTAGCATTCTCCATTCGTTTTCAAAGTCAAAGAAACAGATCGGCCTAATATCATGATCCTCCTCTGGTGGTATCCAATCAATGGGGTAATCCCAATATCCGGAGGGAGGTAAATCTCGGTTCACATAAAGGGGCAGTTTTCCAGGTTGTCCATTCCATGTCATAAATATTTTATATTGAGGCAGATAATTACCATCGGTCTCAACCGGAATGGGCGGGGCGTTAATTCCGAGACGAGAGACTATTTTTTCACAGAAAAGGATGCGGCAGATATTCCGGAAAACATCAACTGTATCAAAATCGGCATCTTCTCGGAGGTAGGTATTCCATAGGTGGCGAGCCGTCTCTCGAAACAAGTTAACTTCTTGGGTAACAATCATCAGGTGTTCTTCTCCTCTTAGCTTTCATGGCCAGGCCCAAGAGTAGCCATATTCCCAATCCCAAAACCAGTCCTTTTTATCGTGAGCGGTGAGCGGTAAAAGCAAAGACGGATGCGGCCGCACTTTTTACTGCTCACTGCTTGCTGCTTACTCCAATCGCATTACTCAACTCCACAAATTGGGCCACGCTCAGGGTTTCCCCCCGCCGGCCCGGGTCAATCTGCAAAGTCAGGAAAATCCGGCGTATGGTGGCCGGAGTCAGTCCGAAATCCGGAGCCCGGTTCACCACGGTGTTGGTCAGGGTCTTGCGGCGGTGGGCAAACGCGGCTTTCACCACCCGGCTGAGCAGGGCCTCATCCCGGGCCGCAGGCACTGGTTCCCGGGGCGTCAGGCGCAGCACCACGGAGTCCACCTGGGGCGGCGGATAAAAATTGCCCGGTCCCAGAGAAAAAAGGCGCTCCAAAGAAAAATGGTACTGGATCAGGACGGAGATAATCCCGTAGTCCTTGGTGCCGGGCGGGGACAAAAGACGGTCCCCCACCTCCTGCTGCATCATGAGTACGGCCCGGCTGAGCGCGGTTTTCGCCTCCATCAGCTTGAACAGCAAGGGTGAGGTGATTTGGTAGGGGAGATTGCCTGCCACGGCCAGGGGCTTTTTTGTAAGCCGGCGGCACTCCCGGAAATCAAAGGCGAGGGCGTCCTGATTAAGAATCTCTACCCGGGGATTCTCCGGGAACAGCTCTGCCTCCAGGAATTGGGCCAGGGCCGGATCCCGTTCCAGGGCCACCACTTTTCCGGCCGCCGGGGCCAGGAAAACCGTGAGCGCGCCCAGGCCGGGGCCGATTTCCACCACCGTCTCTTGACCGCTCAACTCCAGGGCCGCGACGATGCGCTGGGCCTGGTGGGGGTGGAGGAGAAAGTTCTGGCCCCAGGCCTTTCTAGGCCGCAGGCCCAGACGGCGCAGGAGGATTTTGGGGGAAGTTGAGGACACTGGCGGCCTTTCGGGCCTTTTCCTGCTGAAAGCGCTGTACGGCCCACAGAGTGAGAAAATAGGAGATGATGGCCGGGGGCAAGGCGATAATCACGCCCCCCAGCTGGAGCGCCAGGCCCCCCCGCCACAGAAGGTCCAGGGTGTTTTGCACGTCATAGGTGGCCGGCAGGGTCAAGGGCCCCCCCCGGAAAAGGAGAAATTTACCCACCTTGTAGGCGGCCAGGTAAAGGGGGGCGATGGTCACCGGGTTCATGATCCAGATGCCCAGGTAGGCGGTGACCGGAGAGATCCCCAGAAAGGGGGCCAGGATCAGGACCGCGGCGGTGTGGAAGGGCACGGTGGGGGTGACGCCGATGAAGACTCCCAAGGCCATGCCCCAGGCCAGCTTCCGGGGGTCCCCCTGGAGGCGCTTGAATTTGAGCCACTGATAGCGGATAGTCCGGCTGATGGTCATGGCCTGGCCGCGGCTCCCTCCTCCCGTAAAACCCGGCGCAGTACTTTGCCCACCTGGCTTTTGGGTAATTCCCCGCGAAATTCGATGATTTTGGGCACCTTATACAGGGCCAACTGCGCCTGGCAGAAGGTCTGGATCTCTTCGGAGGACGGGGGCGCGCCGTCCCGGGGCACGATCACCACCTTCACCACTTCGCCCCGGTAGGCGTCCGGCACTCCCAAAGCCACTGCCTCCTTCACCCCGGGGTGCATATACAAGACCTCTTCCACCTCCCGGGGATAGATATTGTAGCCCCCGGAGATGATCATGTCTTTTTTCCGTTCCACAATAAAGAAATAACCATCCCCATCCATGCGGGCCAGGTCACCGGTGTAGAGCCAGCCGTCCCGGAGGGCCTGGGCGGTTTCGTCGGGTCTTTGCCAGTAGCCCTGCATGACTTGAGGGCCTTGCAGAACCAGTTCCCCCACTTCGCCGGCCGGCAGTTCCCTGGTCCCCGTCTCCTGATCCATGATCCGCACCGCAGTGCCCGGCAGGGGCAGCCCCATGCTGCCCGGAGGCCGCAGCCCATCAACGGGATTGATGTGAGTCACCGGCCCGGCTTCCGTCAACCCGTAGCCTTCCAGAATGCGGCAGCGGGTCAAGGCCTCAAACCGGTCCCGGACCTCCAGGGGCAGGGGTGCGGAACCACTGATGCAGGCCCACAGCGAAGTGAGGTCATAGCGGGATATTTCCGGGTGGTTGATCAGGGCCACAAACAGGGTGGGCACCCCCGGCAGCATGGTAGGCCGGTATTTCTTCAGGGCCGCTAGCAGCATCCGCATCTCAAACCGGGGCAGGACAATAATCATCGCCCCCTGGGACAGGGGCCAGTTGAGACAAGCGGTAAGCGCGAAGGAGTGGGAGAAGGGCAGCAGCGCCACCAGCCGCTCGGCGCCGTAACGCACCTGGAGCCAGGCGCTGATTTGGGCCACGTTGGCCAGTAGATTGCTATGGGTCAGGGCCGCGGCCTTGGGCACCCCGGTGGTGCCGCCCGTATACAAAAGCACCGCCACGTCCCCGGAGCCGGGCAGGGGCGGGGCCTCCAGGGGCTGGCTCTGCAGCAGCTCGCTCCAGGCCAGGAGACCGGGACCGGGCTTAAAGCCCAGGGCCAATCCCTGCCGCCGGGCCTTGAGCGGGTAGAGCCAGTTCAGGGGCCAGGGCAGGTAATCTTTGAGGCCGGTGACGATCACCCGGGATAAATCGGCCCGGGCCCGGGTCGCCTCTACTTTCGGCAGGAGGTGGTCCAGGACCACTAAATAGCGCGCCCCGGAGTCCGCCAATTGATAGTTGATTTCTTTGGGACTGAGGAGGGGATTTAGAGGCACGGTCACCGCGCCCAGACGCATGGCGGCGTGGAAGGCCATAACAAACTGGGGGCAGTTGGGCAGCAGGAAAGCGACGCGCTCTCCGGGGGCCACTCCCAGGTCCCGGAAAGCCTGGGCCAGACGGGCCGTCTGGAGGGACAGGGCTCCGTAGGACATGGTCCGGCTGAAAAAGGCCAGGGCCGGAGACAGGGGTGATTTTTGGGCCGCTTGGAGCAGTAACTGGGGGAGAGTTCCCGAAACCGGTCCGATCTCTTTAGGCACTCCCTGGTCGTATTGCCTTACCCAGGGGCAGGTCATCGGCAATAGTCCTCCGCCCTCAATGCAGGTGCTCGCCCCCTTCGCACTCACAGCCACATTGATGCTGCTGCAAATCCTCCGGAGTGGCTTCTCGCACCTGGCGCACCGTGAAGGAGACCTCCAGGTCTTTACCCGCCAGAGGATGGTTGAAATCGATGAGCACCGTCTCGGACAGGGCTTCCTTGACCACAAAATAAACCTGATGCCCTTCTTCGTCTTCGGTTTCGAATACCTGCCCCGGTTTCAGCTCCACTTCGGGGGCGAAATCCGAGCGCGGCACCTCCATGATCAGTTCCTGGTCGGTCTCGCCATAAGCTTCCGCGGCGCTGAGGAGCACTTTTTGCTGGGCATTCTCTTCCAGACCCATCAGGGCTTCTTCCAGACCCGGGGGCATCACGCCCCAGCCCATGCAGAAAGAGATCTCTTCCGGCTGGCCGGTGGGCGGATAATAATCCTTCCCCCCCATGCGAATCAGATAATCTATGGTAACAAAAGAGGTTTTGTCGATTTTCATTCTATTTTCTCCTGAGGAGGCAAGACTATGACCTTTTCTCATTACGAGCAGAAAAGTTCCCGAAGGACCCTAAGCAAGCCACGCGGCTGGAGGGTGCCAGAAAGGGATGGAAGCGAAGGCTCTCCTGAAAGGGGAGGGAATCCAGGCTAGAAATCCGGCCTCAACTCTTAGAGGCCATGATGATCCGCCCGGTGTTCATCAAATTGCACCGCACGGCCTGATTCACCTTCATCCCCACTTCCCGCATCACCCGGATCACATCCAGGTCGGTGGTAAAACCGATGCGGACACACACCGGGGCCAGCACGTCTTCGATCTTGCCCAGGAAACCGCCATTGGGGCTGCGGGTGTGATTGATGACGATGATCTGCCCCCCCGGTTTTACCACCCGCAGAATTTCCCGGCACACCTTATGGGGGTCTTGCACGGTGGTGATCACATAAGCGGAAATGACCGCGTCGAAATGATTATCGGGAAATTCCAACTGCGAAGCATCCATCACGTGGAGGTCGAAGGTGCTGCCGCCGTTTAGCTGGGCGACCCTTTTCTGGGCCTCCTCAATCATGGGCGCGGAAATATCGATGCCCGTCAGGTGGGTGCAGGCAGGATATTTTTCCAGGGTCGAGCCGGGGCCGATGCCGATTTCCAGGATCTTTTGGTGCGGCCTTCTGTCCAGATAATGGAAGGCCTTGCGGCGTCCCGGTTCTAATAATTTTCCGAAAACATAATCATAAAATGGGGAATAAAAAGAATATAATTGCTCCATGTAGCTGGGGTTTACGCGGCATTTCATTGTCAATCCTCATGGGAGATGTGATTTTTGACGCAAAGATTTCCAGGTTCAGGCTCATGGTGGCCCCAAATCACAAATAAGCTATTTTACACTAACATTTTCGCAAATGTAAACTGAATTTTTCCTGGACCCGGCGCTATCAAGGCGATGCGGGTGCGCAGACTCTTGCTTCCCAAGAATCTGCCGCCTGCCAATATTGCAGTAAAAAGACGCGGCCATCCGCCGCGGCCACTTTGAAAAAAAGATGGTCAGGCTCATAACCCTGCTCCAGAACCTGGCATACTTCCAGCCACTCTTCCCCCCAGGTGAACCTGAGGGGGCGTTCATGGAGGCGGGAACCCGAATAGGTGGCTACCTGGCAACGCATTAATGGCTGGTCTTCTGTGCGCAGTATACAGTTTTCGGTTAAAATGAATGAAAAGATAGATGGGCTTGCCGGTCAAGCCGATGGGGGTTGCCCGGCAGAAAGCCATGAGTCCGGGGTTGAAGTCCTTTCGGTCACTTTATCATAATTTCCCTCGGGGAGGCGGCATTTTCCTTACCCGGAGGGCCGTGTCACCCCTAAGGCCGCGCCGGAATTAGACATTGCAATAGTCACCAGGGTAATTTAAAATGCCAGATATGCTCCAGGGTTGGCCCTGCGATCTAATCCTGGGGATTAAAAGATCTGCCCCTAGGCCCCTCGTTACCGCAGGCAGGCCAGGGGCAGTCTCACTATCATCTTGGGCCAGCCCACGGGTTGGCAGAGCCTGCGGTCGCATCAAACCAGGTGCGCCCAGGCCCTGACACAATTTCGTCTGACCCGTGGAGGAGGTTGATTTATGTCCGTGAACAAAAATCTGGATTTACGCCGGGTAGTGGTTACCGGCGTGGGGCTCATTAATTCCATGGGCCCCGACGTGCCCACGGTCTGGGAGCGTCTGTTGGCAGGTCAATCCGGAGTCAGCCGGGTCAGTAATTTAAGCAGCACCATGGATGCTTTCGTCGAGCGTCATCCTTTACCCGAGGATTTTCCCCTGATTGCCGGGCAGATCAAGGATTTTGATCTGAAAGAGATCCTCCAGACCCGGAAGAAAAACCCCACAAAAGACGATTTGAAGCAGATCAAATATACCGACCGTTTCACGCAGTTTGCCCTGGCCGCCAGCCTGGAAGCGATCCAGGACTCCGGACTGGACCTGGAAAAAGAGGAGCCGGAGCGGGCCGGGGTGATTATTGCCACCGGCATGGGCGGGGTCGGCTCCTGGGAGGAGCAGATCATTAAGCTTCTCAATGAAGGGGTGCGCCGGGTGTCACCGTTTCTGGTGCCCAAGATGATCCCGAATCTGGCCGCGGGCAACGTCTCCATCAGCTTCAAGGCCAAAGGCCCCAATATTGCTCTCTCCACCGCCTGCGCCGCCGGGGCGCACGCCATCGGCATGGCCTACCGCTCCATCCAGATGGGAGAGGCGGATCTGATGGCCGCCGGGGGCACGGAAGCGGCCATTACCCTGTTAACCGTGGCCGGTTTCTATCGCATGGGGGCCCTGGCCACGGGCCGCAACGACTGCCCGGAGACGGCCAGCCGTCCCTTTGATACCGAGCGCAACGGCTTTGTCATGTCGGAAGGCTCAGGCATCCTGGCTTTGGAGGAAAGGGAGCACGCCTTGCGCCGGGGGGCCAACATTTATGGGGAGATTATCGGCTTCGGCATGACCGGTGACGCCCATCATATTACCGACCCGCATATCGAAGGGGCCAAGCGCTGCATTCTTTTGGCCCTGGATGACGCCGGAATCACCCCCGCGGAGGTGGATTATGTCAACCCCCACGCCACCGCCACCCCGGTGGGGGATAGAAACGAGGCCCAAGCCCTGCTTCAGATTTTTAATGATCCACAGCACCGGCCGCTGGTCAGCGCCACCAAGTCCATGACCGGGCATCTCCTGGGAGCCGCAGGCGCGGTGGAGGCCATTTTCTCCCTCCTGGCCCTGAAGCATGGCGTCGTCCCCCCCACCATCAATCTGGATCACCCTGATCCCGAATGCCAAGGCTTTGATCTGGTGCGCGGTCAGGCCCGGGAAGCCAAAGTTCGCTATGCCCTGTCCAACTCCTTCGGATTTGGAGGTACCAACGCCAGCCTGGTTTTTAAAGCCGTTGAGCGATAAAGAATAATTCCGGCGCCTGGAGAAAGATAGCCCCTATACCTCTGATCCCGGCGCGGACCGGGACACGGCCCGCGTTCCGTTCTTCTGCAGGCAGTGATGAGTGACAAGACCCAACCCATTCGCATCGCTATTCTCAGCGACCAGGAAGGCCCGTCGTGCCAGGTGGTGACGTTGCCCTTCTCCTTGGAAGGGTTGCCGCCGGTGGAAATGGAAATTTTTACCGGTGTGGGCTCCCTCTCCCCCGAAAAGTTGCGTCAGACCCTCAAAGAGAGGCAACCCGCGGGCTTCGACATCATCCTGGACGGTGAAGGTCTGGCGCCGGACCTGACTCCCGCGCCCATTGGCGCAGGCCCCCAAGTCCAGATTCTGGAGGATCTTCTCTGTCAACTCCAAGAGTTGCGGCAGAAGCAGGAAATCAACTCCGGCATCATCAACAGCGCCACGGACGCCATCGTCACCATCAACGAAAGCCATACCATTATCGGCTACAACCAGGGCGCGCAGCGGATTTTGGGCTATTCCCGGGAGGAGGCCCTGGGCCAGGACCTGAAACTCATCATTCCCCCGCCGTATAAAGATGTGCACCGGGACTTCGTGCGGCGCTATGTGGCCACCCGCCAGCCCCATGTCATCGGCAAACATGTGCGCCTCAACGCCCAGCGCCGGGACGGCACGGAATTCCCCATGAGCATCTCCTTTTCCGTGGCCGAAGTCCGGGGCAACCTCTATTTCACCGGGGTCATCCGGGACATGACGGAGACCAAGGAGATGGAGGAGCGTCTGCTCCAGTCCGAACGCCTGGCCGCGGTGGGCAACACCGTCACCCACATTGCCCATGAAATCAAGAATCCCTTGTTGATCATCGGGGGGTTTGCCCGGCAGCTGCTCAAAGCCACGGAGTTGGACGACAAGGCCCGCCAAAAGCTGGCCATCATCGCCGAGGAAGTGGTGCGTCTCGAGGAGATGGTCGCGGAAATGCGGGACTTCGTGCGCCCCCCCGCGCCTCAGAAAACTCCAGGGCAGGTGGAAGCGCTGGCCGGTCAGGTCCTGGAGTTTTTCCAGGACAACTTCCAGGAGCACCATATCCGGGTGCAGCGGGTCGACGAGGGGCCGTTGCCGCGGGTGAGCTTCGACCCCAAACAGATCCGCCAGGTGCTGATCAATCTCTTTAAGAACGCGGTGGAAGCCATGCCCCGGGGAGGAGAGCTCACGGTCACCACCCGGGTCAAGGGGAGCAACGTGGAGGTCAGCGTCGCCGACACCGGGGAAGGCATGGGACCGGACGTGGCTGCCAATATCTTTCAGCCCTACTTCACCACCAAGGAGAAGGGCACCGGCCTGGGGCTCGCCATCTGCAATTTCATCGTCAAGGAGCAGCACCGCGGCCAGATCCTGGTGGCAAGCACGCCGGGCAAGGGTTCCACTTTTACCGTGCAACTCCCCCTCTCCGAGGCGCCCCCAGAGTGAGCCGCGCCGACACCCCTCCCTTGCTGCAGGTGCGGGACCTCCAGGTCCGTTTCGCAACGCCCGGCGGCTCGGTGCGGGCGGTGGCCGGGGCGAGCTTCGAGCTCAAAGCCGGGGAAACCCTGGGCCTGGTGGGGGAGTCCGGCTGCGGCAAGACAGTCACCGCGCTTTCCATTTTACGCCTCCTGCCTGCCACTCACGCGCAAATGCGCGGTGAGATCCGTTTTGCCGGCGGCGACCTGCAGGCCTTATCGGAATCGCAGATACGCCGGGTGCGGGGCAACCGCATCGCCATGGTCTTCCAGGAACCCATGACCGCGCTCAACCCGGTCTTCACCATCGGCGAGCAGGTGGCGGAGGCCCTGCGGTGGCACCGGGGCCTGAGTCACCAGGCCGCCTGGAGCGCCGCGGCCCAGGCCCTGACCCGGGTGGGGCTGCCGGAGGCGGAACGCCGCCTGGGGCAGTACCCCCACCAGCTCTCCGGGGGCCTGCGCCAGCGGGCGCTCATCGCCATGGCTCTGGCCTGCGAACCCGAACTGTTGATCGCGGACGAGCCCACCACCGCCCTGGACGTAACCATCCAGGCCCAGATTTTGGCCTTGCTGAAACGCCTCAAAGAAGAAATGGGCCTGGCGGTCCTGTTCATCACCCACAACCTGGGGATCGTGGCCCAGACCACGGACCGGGTGGCGGTGATGTACGCCGGCGTCATCATGGAACAGGCCGCCACCCCGGAGCTTTACCAAAACCCGGCCCATCCCTATACCCGGAATCTCCTGGCCGCGGTGCCCCGGCTCGATTTCCACCACCCCCCCCGGGAGAGCCTGGCGGCCATCCAGGGCCAGGTTCCCAACCTGGCAGCGCCGCCGCCGGGCTGCCTCTTTCAGGAGCGCTGCCCCGAGGCCCAACCCCGCTGTCTGGAGGAGCCCCCCTGGGTGGAGGTGGGGCCGGGGCATTTGGTGCGCTGTTGGAACGCGGTCCGCACCGCGCAAGGGTGAGAAATTCAGATGCCGGACGACACCAAGACCAGAGAAGCGCTCTTAGAAGAACTGGCGGGCATGGACCAGAAGATTTTGGACCTGGCCAAGACCGTGACCAAATATCAGCGGCTGGCGGAGGCCTGGCGGGATTTGTGGGAGCAATTCGCGGCCATCATCGAAGCCTTCGACGGCTTCATTTACATCTGTTCCCAGGACTACGAAGTGGAGTTCATGAATCAGCGCTTCATCGACCGCACCGGTTATTATCCCCTGGGGCAGAAATGCTACAAGGCTCTCCACGACCTGGAGGGGGTCTGCCCCTGGTGCGTCAACCAAAGGGTCTTCAAGGGCGAGACCGTCCGCTGGGAAGTACACAGCCCTAAAGATCAGCACTGGTATTACGTGGTGAACACGCCCATCAAGCACCCCGACGGCACCATGTCCAAGATGGCCATGATCCAGGATATCACGGAACGGAAAGAGATGGAGAAGGCCCTCAAACTGGCGGAAGGCAGGTACCGGCGCATCTTTGAGCACGCGGTGGTGGGCATCTACCAGAGTTCCGCGGATGGGCGGTTTCTCAGCGTCAATCCGGCTATGGCCCAGATTTTCGGGTACGGCTCTCCCGAGGAAATGCTGGCCGCAGTGGCCGATATCAGCCGGCAATTATATGCCGATCCCCGGCGCCGGGACGATTACTGTCAAATTTTGCGGGAGACCGGTTTCATCAAAGGCTTTGAAGCCCAGATGTACCGGCAGGACGGGAGCCGCATCCAGGTGGCCATCAATGCCCGGGCGGTCAAAGATGAGGAGGGCGAGGTCCAATATTACGAGGGCTTTGTCCAGGACGTCACGGACCGGCATCAAGAATAACTGTAGGGCGGGAAAGTGAAACGCATCCCGCCTTTGGCAATGTTCAAAGCAAAGAGATAGAATAATGTAAAAGGTGGGATGCGCTGCGCTTTCCCGCCCTATGGTATGCTGTTGAAATTATGCCTGAAACCTTACTAGAAACCCAAGACCTAAGCTGCTCCTTCCGCCTGGCCGGGCCCTGGGGCCGGGGGCCGAGGCTGCAGGCGGTGACGGGGGTGAACCTGTCTATCCGGGCCGGGGAGACCCTGGGGCTGGTGGGGGAGTCCGGCTGCGGCAAGTCCACCCTGGGCCGCCTGGTCCTGGCCCTGCTGCCCCCCACCGGGGGCCGGGTCCGCTTCGGCGGCGAAGAGCTGACCGCGCTTGCCAAGTCCCGGCTGAAACACCTGCGCCGGCAGATGCAGATCGTCTTCCAGGACCCTTACTCGTCGCTGAATCCCCGGATGATGGTGCGGCATATCTTGGAGGAGCCTTACGCCATCCACGGCCTGGGCACCAGGGCCGAGCGGCGGGCCTGGGTGGCGGAGCTGCTCCAGGAGGTGGGCCTGGCCGAAGAGCACCTGGAGCGCTACCCCCATGAATTCAGCGGCGGCCAGCGCCAGCGCTTGGGCATCGCCCGGGCCCTGGCCCTGAAGCCAAAGCTGATCGTGGCCGATGAGCCGGTCTCGGCCCTGGACGTCTCCATCCAGGCGCAAATCCTGAACCTCCTGGCCGAATTGCAGAAACGCTACGGCCTCACTTATCTCTTCATCTCCCATGATCTAAGCGTGATTTCCCAGATCAGCGACCGCATCGCGGTCATGTACCTGGGCCGGTTGGTGGAGACGGCCCCCCGCGCGGTCTTGGCCGCGGCCCGGCTGCATCCCTACACCGAGGCGCTGTTGGCTGCGGTGCCGCTGCCGGACCCGGCCCGGCCCTTTCAGCCGCCGGAGCTCAAGGGGGACCCCCCCAGCCCCATCAACCTCCCATCCGGGTGCTCCTTCCATCCCCGCTGCCCCGAAGCCCAGTTCCCCATCTGCCGGGACGCCTTTCCGGAATACCGGGAGACCGCGGCGGAGCACTGGGTCTCCTGCCATTTCCGGTAAAAATGATTATTGTTTGCTGCAGGGAGGGCGTGGAGCATGTAGCTCTCAGCTTTTAGCTTTTATAGATAACGCCATAATTAATTGCGCCTGTCCAAATATCTTCGAAGCGGAGAATAATTCCCTCATCCTCTTTTTCCCTCCCACTTTGAGGGGGGAGGGTTAGGGTGGGGGTGGCGTCTTTGGGGCAGGATCAGCGCCAAAAGTCGCCCCCCTCCCCCCACCCCCCCTCCCCTCGCAGGGAGAGGGAGTTTGTCAGTCCAGCATCCGGGAATATTGATGGATTAACGAAAAAAATGACGTTGTTTCTGGGGCAGCGGCGAAGCCGCGGGCCCCATTCTGGCCGGGTTTCTGATTGCTTCCCTTTCCCACTCTTATGCTTTCAGCCTGATCGGGGCTTTGATGTTGGGGATGGCCCTGGTCTTTCCCTGGCGGTCAAAGACCCCGGGGCTTCCCTGACCTGATACCGATATCTCCAGCAATTCGCAACGAACCGCCCTGTATATTTCATGTTCTAGACGATATTTCTCTTTAGTATTGGCGGCGCATTCCCGATTAAAAAAGTAGGAAATTAATTTGGGGTAATTTGTAAAAAAGCCAGGAGGAAAAACCATGAGTCTCAGGGTTAAGTTTTTTACTTTTATGGGACTTACTCTCTCGGGGTTCATCGTCTTTGCCGTCATTGCCTGGAATACCCTGAACACCACCAAAGTCAACGGCCCTCTATACCAGCGAATCGCCCTGGGAAAGGATCTGGTTGCTGATATTCTGCCACCGCCAGAGTACATTATCGAAAGCTACTTCGTGCTTTTCCAGATGCTGGAGGAAACCGATCCTGGCAAGCTGAAGAACCTTGCCCTCCGGTCCCAATCATTGCGAGTGGAATACGATAAAAGACATGAATTCTGGCAGAAATCCCTGCCCGCAGGGGCATTGAAGGAAGCCATGCTGGTTAACTCGTACACTCCTGCCAAGCAATTTTATGAGATAAGAGATAAGGAAGTGATTCCAGCCATCCTTGGGGGCCAGAAGGAAAAAGTCCTAAAACTCATGCGGGAAGTTCTGGCGCCGCTCTATGAGCAGCACCGCGTTGCCATCGATAAGGTGGTGGAGATGGCCGATAAGGAACTTAAGCAAGATGAAGGAAGTGCAGCCGAAATCATCAGTACTAGATCCATAATTTTGACCGGATTGGGAGCATTGATCATCGGCGCCACCTTGCTTCTGGGAGGCTTGTATATCTCCTTTGGCATTTTGAGGCCCATAAACCGTGCCACCTCTGCCATAGATCAAAGTACTGATCAAGTCGCGGCGGCTTCAGCCCAGGTCTCTTCAACTTCCCAGCAGCAGGCGGAAGGAGCCACAGAACAGGCTGCGTCCATCGAGGAAGCCTCCTCATCTCTGGAGGAGATGGCCTCAAAGACTAAAGAGAATCTGGAGAAAGCCGTGCAGGCCAATACCCTCATGCAGGGAACATCCAAGGTGGTCAAGAGTTCCTCCGAGTCAATGAATGATCTCGCCTCTTCTATGTCGGAGATCTCCAAGGCCTCCGAGGAAACCTCAAAAATTATCAAGACCATTGATGAAATTGCCTTCCAGACCAATCTCCTGGCCCTCAATGCCGCGGTCGAGGCGGCAAGAGCGGGTGAGGCCGGAGCAGGCTTTGCAGTAGTGGCCGATGAGGTAAGAAACCTGGCGTTGAGAGCGGCAGAAGCGGCAAAAAATACAGCCGCCTTAATTGAAGGGACCGTAAACAAGGTAAAGGAAGGGTCGGGGGTGGTACAGAAGACCTGCTCAGAATTCTCCCAGGTGGCAGTGGAAGTCTCCAAGGTGGGGGATCTGGTTGCGGAAATCACGGCCGGCTCCCAGGAACAGGCCCAGGGGATTGATCAGATAAATCGGGCCATCGTGGAAATGAATAAAGTCGTGCAGCGAGGTGCTGCCAGCGCGGAAGAATCTGCTTCAGCTTCGGAGGAGATGTTCGCTCAAGCCGAGCAGATGAAAAGCCATGTGAAGGGATTAATAGCTCTGATCGGTGGAAATGGCCATGCGGGCAGTGGCAGGGGGCGAGCAGCACCTGCAACTGAAAGTCAACTAAATACCGACGCTCCTCAGGCCTCAAGGAGTCTGGAGCCCCAAGCTATCAGCCTTAACAATCCCAGGAAAATGATAGGCTATCATACAGCCAGGAATGAAACGAGGGCCAAGAATCATACCTATTTAAAAGGGGATGAATTTGAAGAATTCTAGCAGCAGTCCTGTTGGCCAGGAATCCTAAAAAAAGAAGCCAGGGAATTAACCTGGCTTCTCCGTCTTGCCAATGAACGCGGCCGGCCTCTGAGGACTCCAGCCTCAGGCGCATTCACTTACTGGGTACACCTGAGGGCTTGCACAGCAGATCGGCCGAAGTGGACAGCCGGCCGCACTGCTCGCAAACATACTTGATGTCTTCCAGTTTCCCTTTGCAATAATGTTTGGCATGCTCCGTTTTTTCTCCGCAGTAAGCGCAGGTCATTGCCTCTTTTCCGGGATTGCAGAGATGGCCGGGCTCTTCCGCCAGGGCCCCACAAGTTTGACAGGTATAAACCTTCTTTGCCATAACTCCTCCTTAAGTGTCAGATGAGCTTAGGCAAAAAATAAGGTGTAAATAAGTCTTGTCAATCCGGTGACGGAATTTTTGGCTCTCAGGGGGCCAGCGTCAAGCTGCCGGTGTGGCCGTCCACCCGGGCCCAAACTCCTAAAGGCAGGGTATGGTTGTCCGGTTGGTGGCCCACGGGCAGGCCCGCCAAAACCGGCACCTTGAGAGGCGCCAGGGCCGCAGCCAGGACTTCCCAGAGGTTGTCCGGGGAGCTGCCGCTGCCGGTGAACGCGCCCAACACCACCCCTTTAACCCCCTCCAGGGCCCCGGCCAGGAGCAGATGGTGGAGCAACCGGTCCAGCCGGTACACGGCTTCGTTATGGTCTTCGAGGAAGAGGATATGCTCCCGGAACTGGGGGGCAAAGGGTGTGCCCAGCAGATGGCACAAAGTGGTGAGGTTGCCCCCGGCCAGGGTCCCTTCCCCGGTTCCCGGCAGCAGCGGGGTCAAACCCGGGAACGCCACGGTTTGCGGTCCCGGGGCGGTGAGCCAGTACAAAAAACTCTCCCGGGCCGCCGGGGTCAGGACCGGCAGATGGGCCACGGTGGGGCCGTGAAAGGTCACCAGGCCCAGGTCCCGGTGCAAATGCCAGAGCAGGTTGGTGAGATCGCTGAAGCCCACCAGGCGCTTGGGCTGCGCGGCCAGGGCGGGCAGGTCCAGGAAAGGCAGGACCTTGAGGGAGCCGTAGCCCCCCCGGGCTCCCAAAATGGCTGTCACTTCCGGCTCCTGCCAGACCTCCAGGAACCTCCGGGCCACCCGCCGGTCGCTCTCCCGGCCCCAGGCCCGGGTCTGAAAAACCTCCGGCCCGCAGACCACTTTAAAGCCCCAATCACGGAGGAGTTTCACCCCTGCCTGCCAATCCTTCCGGGCCACCGGGCTGGCGGGCGCGGCCACGGCCACCGCGTCCCCGGGCGCCACCGGCGGCGGCCAGATGCACGTCTGGACGGGCTCAGAGGGGCCGGCCGGGCCTGGGCCCGGCTTATCTGGGGCAGAAGGTGGCATGGTTAAAGATTAACCGCTTCTCTGGCGGATAACAAATAATCTCTTTCACTTGACTAAATTTTTGCCGTATAATACAAGGGAACTTGTATGGTTCTCCCAAGGGCGGTTCCCTGAATTTTGCAGCGCCTGTGGTCGAAAATACCCGGCCGGTATCAGATCGGCCTAGCCTTACTCCTCGTTTTCGGGCTGGGGGCCTTTTTGCGCGTCTACGATCTGGGGGGCCGGGACCTCTGGACCGACGAAGCCTGGGTGGCCCTGGCCGCGCTTAAAGATACGCCCCGAGCAGCCCTGGCCGCGGGTCAATCCACACCGCCCCTCTATATGCTCACCGTTTGGGCCCTGGCCCAAATCGCCGGCAGCAGCGAAGCGGTGCTGCGCTCCCTGTCCCTCTGCTTCGGCCTGGGGACTCTGGTACTCTTCTGGCCCCTGGCCCGGGCCCTGACCTCTCTGTCTGCCTCCTTCCTGGGGCTGGCCCTGGTGGCCTTCTCCCCCATCATGGTCTATTACGCCAAGGAGTTGAAGCAGTACAGCGGCGACGCGTTTTGCGCGGTGCTCATATTTTTCCTGGTGGAGCGGCTCCGGCGGGAAGACAGCAAGCGGGCCTGGGTAGCGCTGGCCTTGGCCGGCGGCCTGGGCCTGGGGTTCTCCCATACCCTGGTCTTTATCCTGCCTGTGGC
>JAKAGH010000280.1 GCA_021817645.1 Deltaproteobacteria bacterium | reverse complement strand
TGCGTTTATTAGTACGACAAATACATAATTAAATTTATTTAGCTTATGTTTAATTTTATGAAAAAGGAATACCATATAATTTCGTGTACAAAAGAAGAATTTGTACGAATAAAATCAGATAAACGATTCCTAAATTTAATTATCTTAGCTAGATTTATAAATGCATTGCGCTTTTGCCAGAAACCAATACTCGAATTTGAAGATAATTCACAAAGATGCAGTGACGGAACAAGATTAAATTCTTTTATTTTCGCAAGCTCAGTTTTATATGAAGGATTTAAATTAATTGATAAGTTGCGCAAGGATAATAATATTAATAATTTTAAATCATTCAAAAATGGCTTTGAACCTTTAATAAATGATCCTTTTATAAAAGACTTTAGAAATTCAATTTTGACAAGAATTAGAAATCAAATTGTTTTTCATTTCGATAGTAGAATGGTAAAAATATCATTAAAGAAATTTGATCTACCGAACATAAAATTCGCCTTGCGATGCAAAAAAAATAGTGAGACATATTTTGGCTTGGCAGATGAAATTGCTATGAATTATGTTTTACAGCCAAAAGAAAATGAATCAAATGAATCTTTAATGGATAGATTTGATCAAATTGTAAGAGATACATGCACTATCATGGACAGATTTAATAAAGCTGCGATTATGCTCATGGCTGAAGTTATGGAAGATATGCCTTTTAAAAAGAGTTGAGTAGGGCTTTCAAATTTGAACGTTGCATTTTGAACTATGGCTAAGATCGAGCGTTTTGAGGATATCGACGCTTGGAAAAAAGCTCGGGAGCTTACCAAAGTAATCTATGAAGTAACTGGGCAAGGGAAAATTGCGACAGATTTCTCCTTGAGAGATCAGCTCCGCCGGGCCTCGGTATCCATCATGGCCAATATTGCCGAAGGCTTCGAACGTGGAGGAAACAAGGAATTTCGACAATTTCTGGCGCAGGCCAAAGGTTCGACAGGCGAAATAAAATCAATATTATATGCTGCCTTGGATGCAGGCATGACAACTTCAGAACAATTTCAACTAATTGTGGGACTGGCCGACGACATCTCTCGTTTGTTGGCTGGTTTTTTGCGATACTTAAAGTCCACAGACCATAAAGGCAGCAAATTTAAATAATTATCCAACAAATTTTTGTCTTTTAACTTTGAACCTTGAACCTTGAACTTTGAACTATAATCGGTGAATCCTATGAAAAACGCCAATAATCAAAATCACGACGGCCTCCGCCTCTGGGAAACCCGCAAAGAATTCCCCCGGCCTTTCGCGGCCGACCGCATTATCAAAGGTGAAGATGAAGGCGGTTGCGGCGTCACCGGTTTCGCGGCCAGCGTGCCGGTATCCGGCAAGCATATCTTCCAGCCTTCCATCCAGATGCACAACCGGGGTAACGGCAAAGGCGGCGGCATCGCCGCGGTGGGCCTGGACCCCGTCACCTTGGGCGTCTCCCAGGAGATTCTGGACGAAGATTACCTGATTCAAGTCGCCTACCTGGACCCCGAGTCCCGGGCCCAGGTGGAGGCCGAGTTCATCACCCCGGTCTTCAAGATGGACCACGCCCAGCGCATCCCCACCATGAAAGACTGGCGGGACCTGCCGAGCCTGGAAGTCGAGCCTCCTGAGGTCTGGCGTTATTTCGTGCGGGTGAAGACGGAAGTCCTGCAGCACTTCATCCAGAGCCACAAACTCTACGGCATCCCCTCCCGCAAGGTGGAAGACGAGTTCGTGGCCCAGAACTGCTACCGCCTGAACCAGACCTTTTACGCCTCCCTGGGTGAGAAAAAGGCCTTTGTCCTCTCCCAGGGCCGCAACATGATGATTTTAAAGATCGTGGGCTACGCCGAGGAAGCGGCGCTCTACTATCAGCTCCTGGATTTCAAGGCCCATATCTGGATCGCCCACCAGCGCTACCCCACCCGGGGCCGGGTCTGGCATCCCGGCGGCGCCCATCCCTTTGCCGCGCTCAACGTGGCTTTGGTGCATAACGGCGACTTTGCCAATTATTTCGCGGTGAGCGAGTATCTCAGCCAGCGCCACTTCTATCCCCAGTTCCTCACGGATACGGAAGTCGCGGTCCTGACCTTTGACCTCTGGAACCGTCTCTACGGGTATCCCCTGGAATACGTCATCGAGTCCATGGCTCCCACCACGGAGCGGGACTTCGACCTGCTGCCCGCGGAAAGGCAGCGCATCTACCGCCAGCTCCAGACCGCCAACATCCACGGCTCCCCGGACGGCCCCTGGTTCTTCATCATTGCCCGGAACGACCCGGAGCAGCAAAAGTTCGAGCTCATCGGCATCACCGACACCTCCATGCTGCGGCCCCAGGTCTTTGCCCTGCAGGACGGTGAAGTGCAGATCGGCCTGATTTGCTCGGAAAAACAGGCCATCGACGCCACCCTGGAAAGCCTGGCCGCGGAGGACCCCCGTTTCTGCCCGGTGGCCGACCTCTACTGGAACGCCCGGGGCGGCAGCGCCACCGACGGCGGCTCCTTCATCTTCTCCCTGGAGCCCCATAACGGCCAGCGCCGGCTCACCTGCAAGGACAAATTCGGCACCCCCAAGGTGGTGCCCTGGTATCAGCGGCCCTTAAGCGGCCCCGCGCCGGAGATCGGCAGCGAGCCGGACGAGGAGTTGTTACGGCAGGTGGCCGCGCTCCTCAAAGATGCCAGCGGCCAGAAATTCTTTCAGTGGGTCAAGAACGCGGTGTCCCAGTGGTCTTATGTCTCCTTCCGGGAGGTCTTGCAGCTTGCTGCGGCCCAGGCCCGCAAGGGTGACGCCCTCAAGGCCGCGGCCATCAACGGCCTCACCCTGCTCCTGGACCGGCGCTATGATCCGGGGGATAAAAAGCGCAGCCACCTGCTGCGGCTGCTCATGGACACCCTGACCGGCATCTTCCATGACACCCCCAAAATCGGCAAATCCCGGACCAGCAGTTACCACTGGCTGAACTGGGAGACCCGGGATAAGCTGGCCGCAGCGCCTAAGGCGGACCACGTCCTGGTGCTGGACGCGTCCGGTTTTCCCCCGGAAGGGGACGACTGCGACGCCCGTCTCCTCTGCCGGGCCTTTGAGCTGGGCTGGCGGCAATTCATCACCTACGGCTATAGGGGCCAGCGCTTCCTGGGCTGCGGCTTCGGCCCCAACACCGACGACGTGCGTATCGACGCCTACGGCAGCACCGGAGATTACCTGGCCTCCGGCCTGGACGGCATGACCATCCAGGTCCATGGCAACGCCCAGGACCAGTTGGGGCAGATCATGAAGCGGGGCAAACTGGTGATCCACGGCGACGTGGGCCAGACCTTCATGTACGGCGCCAAGGGCGGGGAAGTCTATATTCTGGGCAACGCCGCGGGCCGCCCCCTGATCAACGCGGTGGGCCGCCCCCGGGTGGTGATCAACGGCACCGCCCTGGACTTCCTGGCGGAGTCTTTCATGGCCGGCGACCCCTTTGCCGGCGGCGGTTTTGTCATCGTCAACGGCCTGGAGTTCGACGTCCGGGGCCGGATCCGCCCCCAGGCCACGCCCTATCCCGGCTCCAACCTCTTCTCCCTGGCTTCCGGCGGCGCCCTCTATGTCCGGGACCCCTTCAACCAGCTGGTGGACGAGCAACTGAACGGCGGGGAGCTGGTGCCCCTGAGCGACGCGGACTGGAACCTGATTCTGCCCTATCTCCAGGAGAACGAAAAACTCTTCGGCATCTCCATCGAGCAGGACCTGCTCACCGTGGACGGCCAGATCCGCCCGCCCGCGGAGGTCTACCGCAAGGTCCATCCCGTCAAACTCGCGGTCCTCACCCAGGTCGAGGACGACTGGGAATAGAGACAATCACGCCAAGACGCAAAAAAGGGCGACCGTTGGGTCGCCCTTTTTGTTTTAATATCAAGTCGCAATCCAGCAACAATTTTTCTGTAGGGGCGGACCCGTGTGTCCGCCCGGGGGTGGACGCATACATGAGTGCCCGCCCTATAACAGGCAATTACAGTCATTTTAAGGCCTTAAGAATTTTATTCGGAGTTATATACTCCTTGTTCTTTTCTGATTAATTGCTGCATCGAATAATTATAAGACGTGATCTGCCAGAGGATTAACAGCAGGATCACCGCGGTGCTGGAGACCGGCAGGCCGGTATAGGAGAATATGTCCGTTTTCTGCATAGTTTCAAGGGGGAGAGCCTTTTTGGAACTCTCCAGTAGATTAAAGCCAAAACCCAAGGTAACCATCCCGGTTTTGCCGTCAACGGCTTTCTCCGGCGGCACCCGGTAAATA
>JAKAGH010000279.1 GCA_021817645.1 Deltaproteobacteria bacterium | reverse complement strand
TGGCGGCCACCGGCGTGAAGATCGATATCGAAGACGACGGCCGCATCCACATCTCTTCCGCGGACCAGACGGCCGCAAACGAAGCCATCCGCCTGATCAACGAGATTACGGCGGAAGCGGAAATCGGCAAGGTCTACCACGGCAAGGTGAAGAAGATCATGGACTTCGGCGCGTTCGTGGAGATTCTGCCGGGGACCGACGGTCTGGTGCACATCTCGGAGCTGGCGCACGAGCGGGTGAAAAGCGTCACCGATGTCCTGAAAGAAGGCGACGAGTTGGATGTCAAGGTCCTGGACGTGGACCGGCAGGGCAAAATCCGTCTGTCCCGCCGGGTCCTGCTGCCGGTGCCGGAGGGCATGACGCTTCGGGAGCCTGAGAGCAGAGACAGTAGAGAGAGAAGACCCGGCCGTGGCTTTCCAAAAAAGCGTACTGACTAACGGCCTGCGGGTCGTAACCGAAGAGGACCCTCACTTCCATTCGGCGGCGGTGGGGGTATGGCTCAATGTGGGCTCCAGGGATGAGGCGCCGGCAGAAAACGGTCTCAGCCACTTCCTGGAGCACATGGCCTTCAAGGGGACGCCTAAGCGCAGCGCCCTGGACATAGCCCGGGAGATCGACCAACTGGGCGGCTCCTGCAACGCCTTCACCAGCAAGGAAAACACCTGCTTCCACGGCAAGGTTCTGGCCGAACACCTGCCCCGGGCCGTGGACCTGTTGAGCGACCTGGTACTCCATCCCACCTACCAACCCCAGGACCTGGAACGAGAACGGCAAGTCATCCTGGAAGAGATCGCGGCCCAGGACGACAACCCCGAGGATCAGGTGCAGGTGCAGTTTGCCCGGGGATTCTGGGGGGATGATCCCTTCGGCCGTCCCATATTGGGGGAAGAAGACCAGATTTCCCAGGTCACCAGAACCCAACTGCTGGAGTTCCGGCAAACCGCGTACCGGCCCGAAAGCACCATTGTCGCGGCCGCGGGCCGGGTCAACCATCAAGAGTTCCTGGAATTACTCACCTGCCGGTTTCAAGACTTTCATAACGGCTCCCCCCTGCGCTCCCGGGAGGAGGTGGCCATCCATCCCGGAGTTTATCAGCATACCCGGGACCTGGAGCAGGTCTACGTCTGCCTGGGGACCCGGGGCCCTGCGGCCGGGGATCTCAAGCGCTACCCGGCCACCCTGCTGCAACTGCTGCTCGGGGGCAATATGAGTTCCCGCCTCTTCCAGGTGGTGCGGGAGGAACTGGGCCTGGCTTATAATATCTACTCCTTTACGAGCTTCTTCAGCGATACCGGCCTCTTGGGCATCTGCGCGGGCGTGAGTCCCAAAAACCTGGAGAAGCTGCTGGCAGTGACCTGTCTGGAACTACAGAAAATGAAGGCTGAAGCGGTGCCGGAAGTCGAGCTGCACGCGGCCAAGGAATACCTGCGGGGCTCTATCTACCTGACCGCGGAGGACTGCGACCACCGCATGATGCGCCTGGCCAAAAACGAGATTCACTTCGGCCACTACATCCCCCTGGAAGAAATCGTCACCGGCCTGCTGGCAGTAACCCGGGAGGAGATTCACGACCTGGCCCGGGAACTCTTAGACCCCCAAAATTGGGGTCTGGCCCTGCTGGGGCCGGTGGCGGGGGATTTTACGGGGCTGGATTTTTAGAGAGATATGGCGGGGGAGGGCGGAATTGTAGGGGTGAACCTGGTGTTCGCCCTGATGCATTTAGGGCGAACACCAGGTTCGCTACAAACAAAAAATTGTTAGCCCAAAAAGTTGGTATTGAGTACCCCATACCCAGGGCGCACATAAAAAGGGACCAGGGCTTAAAGCCCCGGCCCCTTAGTTACTTTTTTAACCGGAAACGAAAAACCAAAAACCAAAACCGCTATCAAAAATCCTCGTCGTCCTCCATGATGGCCTTGTTGATGAATTTATAGAGGCTGCCGATCCATTCCAGTTCGTTTTCCAGCTCCGAGTTGGCGAAAATCCATTCGCCTTCCCGGTCCTTGGCGATGACCACAATCTCTTCGATGTCGTCCAGGTCCTGATAGAATTTCTCGATTACTTCTTTAACGGACCTTTTGGCCCGGGCAAAGGGGATGATATTTCGTTTCATGTGCATTGTGCCGGGTAATATTGAAAACCCGTCACCCTCCCGTGAAGAAATTTCCCTGAGGGGTGCAGGGATGCAGGCAGACTACCTTTAATTGTTTATTGTACGGTCCAAAAAATCAATGATTATTTCGTTCACCGCGGCGGGAGCCTCCTCCTGGGGGGCATGGCCCACATCTTTATCAAACTAAAGTTGCCCTTTTATTTATTTTAAATTATATGTAAACCGATCTTTTTATTAGAGATATATCTCAAGGAAGAGTCATGACCATCATGTTAGCGCCGGGCATGATGGCTGGGCGCGATTCGGGCAGAAGAACATGAAGGAGAATAGATTTTAGAGAAATGAAAACCGGCGGCCTGCATTTAATCCTGTGCTGCAACCTTCTTCCACTTTCAGCTAATTTTGGGACAGGCTCCCGAGGAGAGTTGAAAGGTGCATAAGAAGAGAATTTTCCTGCCCTTAAATCCGGATAAGCTACGGCCGGGTGAAGTAGTAAATTTCAATATCTACGTAAAATCCGATAAGTCCGGCGCGGAGAAACCGGCATATGAGCTTTTTTGCCGGCGGGGGGAGGTTTTTAATCCGGGGCTGTTTGCCAAGATCAAATTTGATTCCACGCATTCGGTTTACTATCATCGCCGGGATACAGACAATGTAGATTATTATCTGCACCCTGACTTTACTCTCGTAGGCAACGTCCAGTTTCTCAAGCAGAAAAAGAGGCTGGGCGCGGCGCTGATAAAGCGTGAAAAAGTCTATATTCCCTTGCCTGTCAAAAATTTGTTGTTAGGGGCAAAAGTTAATTTTGATGTCTTTAAGAAAGTTAAAAGTATCAAGACGATGGATTACAGTTACAGTATTTGTATTCCTGAAGGGGAAATCTGTCAATCGGCATTGGTCGATGACTTTAGAGAGAAGGGTGTCCACTACGTTTATTTTCTAGAGCAGGATGAAGCCGAAGTACTGGACTATCTCTATCACAATCTGAGTCTGATAATAAGACATAATAAATTGCGTTTTGGTACTAAAGCAGAATTGATTTATAACGTAGCTCTTATTTGGACACGGCGGTTTTATTACGAAAAACATGCCAGAATCGCAGAGGAAATACAAGCAGGTTTCAAGTTGGTCGATTATTTATTAGAGATGTTTAACCAGGATCAGCAATATCGTCAATGGATTCACGCGGTTCGCCGGCATGGAGAAAAATTGTATGCCCACACCTTAAATACCTGCATTCTGGGACTGGGCTTTACTAAATATCTGGGCTGGCCTGAGGAAGAGATCAGGGAATTCGCTCAGGGGGCCTTACTACATGATATAGGCATGGTTGAAGTTCCCCAAACGTTGTTAGACAAGCCCGGGCGCCTGTCAAAAATAGAAATGGATCTGATAAAAAAGCATCCACAGGATGGTTACCTGATTCTTAGGGATTTAGCTTGCCTGAGCGGGGATGCCGCGGTGATGGTATTTCAGCATCATGAATGCGGCGATGGTTCCGGGTATACCCAGGGGCTGAAGCTGCCGCAGATCAATCCTTGGGCCCGAATCTTAAGAATAATTGACAGTTATGAAGCAATGATCTCGAATCGTAGCTGGCGGGAAAAGTTTGATCCTTTGGACGCCCTGCAAGAAATCCGCAATGATTGGTCGGCCAAAGGCATTTTCGATACCAATTATCTGATAAATTTCCTGAAATTCTTATCAGGCAAGTGATGGCGGCAAGGGGAGGCCACACCCTTCTCCCCATCCCCTTCGAAGGGGAGGGAGAAGGCGACCTAAGTTATGTAAGGCATTCCTGGGACGCCACGGAAAATCCTGTCTCAGAACGCAAATAAGCTCATAATCAGAAAGGATGTGGGAAAGGGAGGTTTCAAAGTCCCCCTTTCCTAAAGGGGGATTTAGTGGGATTATCGGGCGCTTATCTAACCCCCCCCCGCCCCCCTTTAGAAAATGGGGGCGGATTCTTTCCCGAGTTAAACCTCCCAGGTGATCCAAAACAACTTCGAAAGTCGGTTTTGAAATGACTTCTAGTGTCGTGTCCCAGGAATGCCTTACATAACTTGCCCGGTCTTTCCCCCTCCCCCTTCGAGGGGGGAGGGTCGGGGTGGGGGTGGCGTCTTCTGGCTGATTACAGCCACTTAGCCAAAGTCGCCCCCCTAACCCTCTCCCCCGA
>JAKAGH010000278.1 GCA_021817645.1 Deltaproteobacteria bacterium | reverse complement strand
CCTTAGCGCAATTCCGCTCCCAGTTCTTCCTGCAAAGCCTTCACCAGGGCCTCATGATGCCGGTTGACCGCCTCATCCGTCAGGGTCCGCTCCGGGTCCCGGTAGGTGAGGCGAAAGGCCAGGCTGCGCTTGCCCGCGGCGATGGGCGCGCCCGCGTACACATCGAAGAGGCGGGCTTCCACCAGCCAGGGCGCGCCGTGGTAATAGAGTTCCTGGGCCACCCGGGAGGCCGGCACCTCATCGGGGACAATCAGGGCGATATCCAGATAGACCGCGGGGTAGCGGGGCAGGGGCGTAAAGAGGGGGAAGGGCTGGGCCGCCGCGGCCAGGGTCTGGAAATTAAGCTCGTAGGCCCACACCGGGCCTTCCAGGTCGAGTTTTTCGCCGATCTGGGGCGCAATTTCCCCCAAAACCCCCAGTTCCAAATCCCCCGCATAAACCCGGGCTCCCTGCCGCAAATATCCGGGCAAGACGTCTGCCCGGAAGCCTACTTCCGGGATCAGCAAGCCCTGGAGCAAGGTTTCCACTACGCCTTTCAGGTCGAAGAAATCCACCGGGGCCTTGGAGGCCAGCCAGGAACTCTCTTCCCGGGCGCCGGACATGACGCCGGTGAGCCACTGCTCCTCCCGGGGCTGCTCCGCGCCGGCCACGGGGAGAAAGATCTTGGAGAGCTCAAAGAGGCGCACATCGGCCTGCTGTTTCAGGTGGTTGCGGCGCAGCGTGTCCAGTACGCCGGGCAAGAGCGAGGTGCGCATCAGAGACTGCTCTTCGCTCAAGGGGTTGGCCAGGCGCAGGGCCTCGCTCCCGTCTTCCGGCAGGGATTGCAGCTTTTCCGACTGGAAGGAATAGTTGATGACCTCAAAGAAGCCCTGGCCCAGGAGCAGCTTCCGGGCCTCGCCGCTCAGCCGGGCCTCGGGCGCGGGGCGGGGGGTGGCCAATGCCCCCCGGGGCACGCTCACCGGCACCTGGTCAAAGCCCGCGATGCGGGCGATCTCTTCGATGAGGTCGATCTCCCGCTCCAGATCACCCCGGAAGGGAGGCACCTGCACCTCCAGGGTGTCCGTGTCCCGCTGGACCACCGGCAGATGGAGCCGCTTCAGCCACCCCTGCATCTTCTCCTGGGGGAAGGCCGTGCCCAAAACCGCGTTGGTTCGAGAGGTCCGCAAGGTCAGGCGGGGGCGCTGCACCGGTTGGGGATATTCATCAATGCGCCCGGCCAGGACCCGGCCGCTTCCCAACTGGGCCATGAGCTGCGCGGCCCGCTCCAGGGCATGGATGGTCCCCTCCGGGTCCACCCCCCGCTCGAAGCGGTAGGAGGCCTCCGTGCTCAGCCCCAGGCGCTTGGAAGTGCGGCGGATGCTCCCGGGGTTAAAATAGGCGCTTTCAATCAGGACCTGCCGGGTGTCGGCGGTGACTTCCGAGAACAGGCCGCCCATGACCCCGGCCAGGGCCACGGGTTTCTCGCCGTCGCAGATGAGGAGGGTCTCAGGAGTCAGGGGCCGTTCCTGGCCGTCCAGGGTGGTGAAGTTTGTCTCCCCAGGCCCGGGCCGCCGCACGATGATCTGGCCGCCGTGAAGCTTGGTGAAATCAAAGGCGTGCAAAGGCTGGCCGTATTCCAGGAGCACATAGTTGGTGACGTCCACCAGGTTGTTGATGGCCCTGATTCCGGCCAATTGCAGACGCCGCCGCAGCCAGAAAGGGGAGGGCCCCACGGCAAGGTCGAACAACAGCCGGGCCGCGTAACGGGGGCAGCCCACCGCATCCAGGATAGTCACTTTGGCCTGGGGATGGGCCGGTTCGGAAACTTCAGCGAGGATTAACTCCGGGTGGCGCAGGGGCTGTTCCAGCAGCGCCGCCGCCTCCCGGGCCAGGCCCAGGACACTCAGGCAATCCGAGCGGTTGGCGGTGACGGCCACTTCCAGAACCACGTCCGCCAGATTCAGGGCCGCGGCAAAATCCCGGCCCAGGGGCAGGTCCTGGGGGATGTCCATCAGACCGACATGGTCCGTGGACAGGCCCAGTTCATCCTCGGCACACAGCATGCCCTCGGAAGCTATACCCCGGAGCTTGGCGGCCTTGATCTTATGCCCTCCGGAGACGACCGCTCCCAGGGGAGCAAAGGGATAGAGCGTGTCCGCAGTCAGGTTGGGAGCGCCGCACACCACCTGATAAGTGGTGCGGCCGTCCGTTACTTCCGCCAGCCGCAGGCGGTCCGCCTGGGGATGGGGTTCCACCCGGTTCACCCGGGCCACCACCACCCCGGAGAAATCCGGGGCCACCTCTTCCAGGGCCTCAACTTCCAGGCCGGCCAGAGTCAGGCGATCCGCCAGGTCCGCAGCCGGTACGGTGAGGTCGACAAAATCCTTCAGCCAATTGATGGAAAGATGCATAATGCCCTAATTTAACCCGCTTTGCGCGAGAACTCAAGGACCTACCGGGGGCGGGGAGAAAAACGCAGGGGAAGATATGGAAGAAATGCTGTGAATCAGCTTTTTGGCGGCAGGTTGCCGGTCTGGTTCAATTTCTCAAAAGCGGCTTCATCCTCGGCAACCGCTTCTTCTTCTGTCTGTTCCTCATAATGAGCCAGAACCCGGCACACCCTGGTCTCATCCCAGCCTGGCGGTAAGTTTTGTTGCCTGTTCATTTTATCTTTTGCGGTGATACTGGTTTTTCACCAATAAACCTATATGGAATCTCTGCGAAAGACCCTGCACCTGTCATCCTGGGGAGAGTGAAACTACCGGAATACGAGATTCTTCACTCCGCTTCGCTCCGTTCAGAATGACAATTTAAAGGAAATGGAGGTTTTGCAATGGCTTATGGATACAATAAGGTGCGCAGGGCGCACCCTACCTTCTGCTCACTGCATACTGCTCACTATTTCTATTCCACCCAATAATTGGGGGCTTCTTTCATGATAATCACGTCGTGGACGTGAGATTCCCTGAGGCCCGCGGGCGAGATGCGGATGAACTTGGCCTTTTCCTGCAGCTCCGGGATGGTGCGGCAGCCCACGTAGCCCATGCCGGAGCGCAGGCCTCCCATTAACTGGAAAATAACGTCCGGCAGTTTCCCCCGGGACGGCACCCGGCCGACAATGCCTTCCGGGACCAGCTTGCACTCCAGGTCCACATCTTCCTGGCAATAGCGGTCCCGGCTGCCCGCCTTCATGGCCTCCATGGACCCCATGCCCCGGTAAATCTTGTAGCTGCGCCCCTGGAAAATCACAGTCTCGCCGGGACTTTCGTCGGTGCCCGCGAAGAGGCTGCCGATCATCACCACGTCGGCGCCCGCAGCCAGGGCCTTGGTGACGTCGCCGGAGTATTTGACGCCGCCATCGGCCACCAGGGGGATGCCCGCTTTGCGGGTGGCTTTGGAGCAGTCCATGATCGCGGATAATTGGGGCACACCCACGCCGGCGATCACCCGGGTAGTGCAGATGGAGCCGGGCCCTACTCCCAGTTTCACTGCGTCCACCCCGGCCTTGACCAGGGCCTCGGCCCCGGCTGCAGTGGCCACGTTGCCCGCGATCAGCTCTGCCTCGGGAAATTCCCGCTTGGTGGCTTCCACCGCCTGAATCACCCGCTGCGAGTGACCGTGCGCGGTGTCGATGACCACCACGTCCACCCCGGCATTAAGCAGGGCCTCTAACCGGGCCTCCCGGTCCGGGCCCACTCCCACCGCGGCCCCCACCCGCAGGCGGCCGAACTCGTCTTTGCAGGACTGGGGATACTTGCGAATCTTTTCAATATCCTTGATGGTGATCAAACCCTTCAGATTGTAGTCATCATCCACCACCAGCAGCTTCTCAATCCGGAACTTGTGAAGCAGGGCCTTGGAGTCCTCCAGGGTGATGCCCACGGGCGCGGTGACCAAGCGGTCCTTGGTCATCACCGCCTTGACCTTCTGTTCCAGGTTGGTCTCAAAGCGCAGGTCCCGGTTGGTGACGATCCCCACCAAGCGTTCGCCCTCAACCACGGGGATGCCGGAGATGCGGTAACGCTCCATCAGGTCCAGAATCTTGGCAATGCTTTCTTCCGGGCCGATGGTCACCGGATCGATGATCATGCCGCTTTCCGACTTTTTTACCTTTTCCGCCTCCAACACCTGGGCGGGGATGGTCATGTTGCGGTGGAGAATACCGATGCCGCCCTGCCGGGCCAAGGAAATGGCGGTATCGGCTTCCGTGACCGTGTCCATGGCTGAACTCAGCAGGGGGATGTTAAGGCGGATGCGGCGGGTGACCTGGGTGGACAGGTCCACCTCGCTGGGCAGGACCGCGGACGCGCCCGGCACTAATAAGAGAGAT
>JAKAGH010000277.1 GCA_021817645.1 Deltaproteobacteria bacterium | reverse complement strand
ACCATGGAGGTAAACGGATGGCCCAAGAACGACTGTTGCGTCCCCGGGAAGTGGCCCGGCAGTTGGCGGTCTCCAGGTCCACGGTATATCGCTGGTTTTGGGAGGGAAAGCTCCAGGGCGTCAAACTAAGCGGCGGCACCGTGCGTATCCTGGAGAGCGCAGTGCTCCGGAAACTGGCGGCAGGGGATTGAAAGCAGGGGGCAGGGGGCAGGGACCAGGGACCAGGAAAAGGATTGGACACGCTGATCGCGAAGCACTGGCCACTAGTATAGAGGTTTAAATGGGAGTGTAAGTTAAAGCTGCAAGTTGTTCTTTCGGAGCCGGGAAAATCCGTTCCTGGGTCACCCGTCTCAGGTGTGCTGGAGGTTTTGGCGGTTTTCCCTTATACCCTGGAGAACAATGACGGCCAACCTTAAGAAAGCTAAAACCGGTAAGAGAGACCTCTATTTTGATGAAGCTCAATCCCTTTACTTGTCCGGCAAAAACCTGGAGGAGATTCAGGAATTTTTTCCTGTATCCCTCACCTCCCTGCGGCGTTGGCACCGGGAAGGCCATTGGGAAGAGAAGCGGCGGCAGGTGCTGGTCTCTCCCAGGTGGCTGGGTGAGGCCCTGAAGGGCCTGCTCCGGGAAAAGACCGGCAGGCTCCTGGTCAAAGGCGAACTGAAAACCCCGGAGTTGGACGAACTGACCAAAATCTTCACTTTAATCGACCGCCTCTGTTCCCAAGGTTTCGATCTGCGGGGCGCGGCCCTGGAAGTGATGGACCGATTCAGCGAATTCCTGCGAGGCTGGGTGACTGATTCCGAAGAATTGAAGATCTTTACCGCCCGCATCCAGGAATTTTTCCGGAATCTGGAAAACGATGGATAACTGGAAAACGAAAATCAAAGACACCATGACTTTGAAGAAAAAGCTCACCAAAACGGAGTTCCGCCAGCGGGCCGATGACATCCTGATGCGCCTGACCCTGGAGGTGACGCCGTTTTGGGAAGATAGCGAAGAAGAACGGGAACGGCGGCGGAGCAAGGCCGTGGCCGATCCCCTCTATTTCTGCCACAAATATCTCCCCCACTACTTTGACAAGGTGCCTGCCCCGTTTCACTACGAGTTGGTGGGCTTCCTAGAGCAGCGGGGAGAGGAGGTGGTCACCCCGGTGGCCGTGGCCGCGCCCCGGGAATTTGCCAAGACCACGGTGTGCTCTTTTGGCTACGTGCTGCACCAGATTTGCTGCAACCGCCGGCATTTCATCATCATCGGCAGCGACGCCGAGGACCTGGCCAGCGACCTGACGGCCTATCTCTATCTGGAACTGCTGTACAACGAGAGGCTGCACCAGGATTTTGGGCAACTGGTCAAGGCCAACCGGGCGGTGGATGATTTTGTGACCACCAATGACATCCGGGTGAAGGCCCGGGGCCGGGGGCAGCGGCTGCGGGGACTGAAGCACCGGCAGTGGCGGCCCGATCTGGTGATCCTGGATGACCTGGAAAACGACGTCAACGTCCGCAATCCGGAGATCGTGCAGCAGGTCCTCGATTGGGTGAAATCCGCGGTTTACCCCTCCCTGGACGCCCGGGGCAACCTGATGATCATTGGCACCATCTTGAGGTGGCGCAGCGCTCTGCATCTGATGCTGACCAGCCCGGAGGAGCCCTACTGTCATTTCGAGCGGCGGATTTACCGGGCCGTGCAGGAAGACGGCACCTCCCTGTGGGAGGCCCGGCATCCCGCGGCCAGACTCGCCCAGCAGAAGCAAATGATGGGGTCTCTGGCCTTCAACCGGGAAAAGATGAACGAACCCGTACCGGAATCCGGGTTTTTTAAGGAAGAGTGGATTCACTACTACCATCCCAACATCTTGAAAGACCGGGAGCTGGTAGTGGTGGGTTTTTTCGACCCTTCCCTGGAAAGCGGGGCCGCGGCTGATTACAAGGCCTTCATCACCGTGGGCTGGGACCGCGGGGAGATGGTCTTTTATGTGATGGATGCGTTCATCCAGAAGACCACCCTGGAACAGACCCTGGGGGCCATCTTTAACCGTCACCAGGAATACGGCTATCAGATTTTCGGGGTGGAGGACAATCTGTTCCAACGCTTGCTGCTCAAAGAGTTTGAGCGGCTAGGCCAGGAGCGGCAGCAGTTGCTGCCCGTCAAAGGGGTGACCAGCCGCCTGGCCAAAGAGACCCGGGTGGCCAGCCTTTCCCCCTTGCTGGAGCGGGGCAAAATCCGCTTCATCCGGGGGCACTCGGACCAGGAACTGCTGGTGGAGCAGATGCTCTATTTCCCCTCCCGGACCCTGCACGACGATGGGCCCGACGCCCTGGAAGGGGCCATCCGCCTGGCCCAAGGAATGCCGGGGGTGACAGTGGAGGAGCCTTACCTCTCCTTGCAGCCCCGGACGTTTCGGGGCCGGGGGGCGTTTTAGAGCAGGGGTCAGAAAAGAATAAAAATTCGGTTCCGGGATTTCAACTTTGAACCTTGAACTTTGCAACAAAGAAGAATTGGTGGGCAGTGCCCACCCTACATATCTGCTCACTGCTCACAGTATTCACAGGAGAAGAAATGGGGCTGAAGGATTTATTCGGCAGGGTGTTTAAACCGCAGGCGAAGCCGGAAATCAGGGAGTTGGCCGCGGTCAGCCTGGCGGAGCGCTGGAGCACCTACCCCAGCGCCGGGCTTACCCCGGAGCGCTTGGCCGAGATTTTCAGGCAGGCCGACCAGGGGGACGTAGGCCGCCAGATGGAGCTGTTCGAGGAAATGGAAGAAAAGGACGCACATCTGGCCTCCCTGCTGCAAACCCGAAAGCTGGCGGTGTTGAGCCTGGACTATGAGGTGCTGCCCTACGCCAAGACCGCTGAGGATGAGGACATTGCCGGGTTTGTGCGAGAAGTCCTCCAGGCTCTGCCGGACGTGGAAGGCGCACTCTTGGACCTCCTGGACGCCATTGGCAAAGGTTTTTCCGTGGCGGAAATCATCTGGCAGGTGGCCGGGGGCCAGGCCCGGATCGTGGAACTCCGGTGGATTCCCCAGAAAAGGGTGACTTTTGTCACCGACCTGAAACCCCGGCTCCTGACGCCGGAAGCCCCCTGGCAGGGGATGGAGCCGCCGCCCTGGAAAGTGATCTACCACCGGTTCAAGGCCAGAAGCGGCCTCGCGCCCCGGGCCGGGGTGCTGCGGGTGGTGGCCTGGATGTATCTCCTCAAGAATTATGCGCTGAAGGATTGGGCCGCGTTCAATGAAGTCTTCGGCATGCCGCTGCGCCTGGGGAAATACGACCCCACGGCCTCGGCCGCGGACCGGGAGGCTTTGATCCGGGCCATCCGCAGCCTGGGCTCCGACGCGGCCGGAGTGATCAGCAAAAGCACGGAGATTGAATTCGTGGAAGCCGCATCCCGGCTCTCCGGTAACGCCAACCCTTACCAGGTGCTGGCGGAGTTTTGCAACCGGGAGATGTCCAAGGCGATTTTGGGCCAGACCCTGACCAGCGACACCGCGGGGGCCACCGGCACCTACAGCGCGGCCCGGGTTCACGCCCAGGTGCGCCGGGACCTGGTGGAAGCCGATGCCCAGATGCTGGCGGTGACCATTCGGGAACAACTTATCCGCCCCCTGGTGGGCTTCAATTACGGTTGGGACCGGCCCTGCCCCTGGTTCCGCTTCAAACTGACCGAAGAGGAGGATCTCAAGACCCTATCCGAGGTCTACCGCAACCTCAAGGAAATCGGCGTGCCCCTGCGGGGGGACCTGTTGGCGGAGCGCTTCGGCATCCTGCTCCCCCCGGGCGGCGCCAGCCAAAATACGGAAGGAGGCAAGTGATGGGCAAAATTTTGGGGGCCGTCTGCCTGGCCCTGACCCTGATGGCCGGTTGCTGCGAAACCCCCGGCGTGTTCCAGAAGGTGCAGCAGTCCCTGGATACGGTGCAGGGCTACTACACGCCGCTGCTCCAGGAGGAATGGCAGCAGAATGAGCAGCTGCGGCGGGCCGTGGTGGCGGCGGACACTACTCTCATGATCGCGGGGGAATTGCAGCGCCAATGGTGTCCGGACCCGAGCCAGACGGAGCAGCTTCAGTTGCAAACCCAGGAGGCCAAAAGCCTGGCGCAAGCGGCGGGGGTGAAGGCGGCCGGGGTCCCGGGACCATAGACATTGGGAGCCATGGATATGACCAAGCAAAACGCAGACGCCATGCCGGCATGGATTCTCCTGCTCCCCGCGGGCCGGGTGGAATTGGTGGACCGCCCGGAGCCTTTGCAGGCGGACCCGGAATCGCTGGCCACCATAGTCAGGGCCTTTCGCTCCCGGGGAGTGGATCTG
>JAKAGH010000018.1 GCA_021817645.1 Deltaproteobacteria bacterium | reverse complement strand
GGCTCGAGGTGCAGGTGCACGCGGCCGTAGGGGTAAAATGCCGTGAGCTGTTCCAAGACCCGGCGGAGCCCGCCCCAGGCGCCAGCCCTCAATCCGAACCTGACGCTAACCTGGTAAACATCCAAGACCTGCTGCAAAAGAGACTGGGCCCGGATTTCCTGATTACTGATTCTCCTCTGAAAAGTCCGGAGGGAGAGAAGCTGGGGTCGGTGTATGTTGCCCGAGATATTTCTGAGCGCCGGCGGGCCGAGGAAGAACGGGCGAAACTGGAAGCCCGGATACTGGAAGTTCAGAAGCTGGAGAGCCTGGGGGTGCTCGCGGGGGGCATCGCTCATGATTTCAACAACCTGCTCATGGCCATCCTGGGAAATGCCGATCTGGCGCTGTTCTCGCTCCCGCCCGCCTCGCCCGCCCGGCTCAGCATCGAGGAGATCGTCCGGGCTTCGCAAAGAGCCGCCGATCTGTGCCACCAAATGCTGGCCTATTCCGGTAAGGGCCAGTTCGTGATCGACCGCTATAATCTCTCAGAGATCGTTAAGGAGATGGCCCAGATACTCGAAGTCTCAGTTTCCAAGAAGGCCACGCTGCGTTACTCTTTCGCCCCGGACCTGCCCGCGGTACAGGCCGATGCCACCCAGCTGCGTCAGGTCATTATGAACTTGATCACCAACGCTTCTGAGTCCCTCGGTGATGCGAGCGGGGTCATCTCGATCTCCACCACTGCCCTGGAGTGTGACCGGGACTGCCTCTCCCAAAGCCACCTGGACGACAACCTCCCGGAAGGAAGGTATGTTTGCCTCGAGGTCGCGGATACCGGAGGCGGGATGGATGAAGAAACTCAACGCCGGATTTTCGACCCCTTCTTCACTACCAAGTTTACGGGTCGGGGGCTCGGCCTCGCGGCGGTACTCGGCATAGTGCGGGGGCACCGGGGCGCCATTAAGGTCGACAGCGAACCGGGCCGGGGGACGAGTTTTAAAATCCTGTTGCCGGCCGTTGCCTGGGAGCAGCCAGACCAGGCGTCGAGCCCCAGCCAGAACCTCCTCCCGTCCTCTGGCGGCACCATCCTCCTGATCGATGATGACCCGGCGGTTCGTAAAGTGGGAGGGCAGATGTTACAGGGATTGGGCTTTCAGGCCATCATCGCCGCCAGCGGCCGGGAAGGATTGGAGGTCTTCAGGGAGCATGCAGGCGAGATTGACTGTGTCATCCTGGACCTCACCATGTCGGAGATGGGCGGTGACGAGGTGTTCCGGGAGTTGCGCCGCGTGCGGAGCGACGTGTGCGTGATCTTGTCCAGCGGTTACAACGAGGAGGACGTAACCCGGCGGTTCCTCGGGGAAGGGCTGGCGGGGTTCGTCCAGAAGCCCTACACCAGGTCTAATCTCCAGAAAACTCTAAGTCGTGTTCTTAGCCCGAAATAGGGTTTATCTTGCCACCCGGGAGATCTATCTTCTGAAATGATCGGGGCGTTAAAGAATTTAAAAAATTTTCATAATCCGATTTGTATCTATGATCTCGCTATCGAAATGTCTTTTGGCATGCATAAAATGCGCATATAGTTAACATCTTCAGTCGTCCGAATCTATCCAGGTGTCTTTCCTCTGGAGCATTTCAAAGGTCACTCCTCGTTCCTGGGCAAAGCAAAATCAAAAGTCGCTTCCTCGTTAACTTTTCATTCCGCTTCCCGTCCACCTAGACACGGCAGCCGTGACGCACGATAATTCGTTTGACTATAGCCAGGCCGACGCCGGAAGACGTTCAACCGTTTGTCCCGGGATTTGCATGCACATATTTTTTTCCACAATGACAAAGTCAGAAGGGATGATTAGTTTCAAATTAAAAAATTTAAAAATTCCTTGCTTTTGCTTCGTATTTTTCCTAATAGTTCATCATAATTCATGCTTTTTGCAGGAGAACCCTGATGCAACTCCTGCCCTTCGAGAAACTCGGCCCCCGAGAGGCGGAAGGTCAATGCGAGGTGGTCCTACTCGGGCTTTTCTTTCTCTGGGTATCCGCCGTCCAGGGAACCGGCCGTATCTCAAGATCATTAACAAACAGGACTAATTCCTTGATTCAGCCCTTAAAGTTTGAGCTCTCCCAAGGCACCAACCCCGCCCCTAGCCATGGAAGGCCCAGTGATCTACGAATTGATAATCACCGCTATCGGTGGTGACATCGACTGAACCATCAACCCCATGAATGCTGCTTGCCAGCATAGCAGCCATCATTTAATTGACCGCGGGATATGCCGCCTTTCTCCCATATAAGGGAAAAAGAGAGCCTGATCTCCGGAAATGGCGGAGGGATTTCATAAGAAACTCAGCGCCAGGCCCTAAGCTATTCTCCCTTTCTGTTGGTCATCACCAGTCACGTCCTGACCAGATTAGCATTGGTGTGAACCTGCACCATCTTAGTCAGATAGGGGAGTATCACCATGGGTATTTTAAGCATTTATCTTTTCGGAGGTTGTAAGATTGTTCATTCAGGTTACACGGTAACGGCGAAAATCACCAAAATGATTCAGGGCTTGCTCGCTTTTTTGGTGCTTCATCGCCAGCGTACTCATCCCCGAGACATTTTGGCGACCTTGTTCTGGGGTGACCAGAGCGAAGAGAGCGCGCGAAATTGCTTGAGTACTGCCTTGTGGCGTCTGCGGCGCATCCTGGAACCTATTGGCGTGAGCAAAGGCACCTATTTGCTCACCGCTAATCCGGGAGAGGTGGGGTTCAATCGGGAAAGTGATCACTGGCTGGATGTGGCAGTCTTTGAGGAACAAGTGACCAGCATCCTGGCCAAGCCTGTTCAAAACTTAGGATCAGAAGATGTCATTAAGCTAAACAAGGCCCTCTCCCTATATACCAGTGAGTTGCTGGAAGGATTTTATGACGATTGGGCCCTTCGAGAGCGGGAGCGCCTACGTTCCCTGCACCTCAAGAGCCTTATGTGGCTACTGGGCTATTGGCGAAATGCCAGAGCTTTTGAGGAGAGTCTGAACTGCGGGCTGCGGGTTCTCAATCTGGATCCCCTGCGGGAAGAAATTCATCGAGAAGTGATCAGGCTCTACATGGCACAAGGCCAACGGACTATGGCTATTCGCCAGTACCAGAGATGTTGCCGGATCTTGGATGAAGAACTCGGAGTCTCACCGATGGAAGAAACCCAGGCGCTTTATGCCGAAATCGTCAACGCCTCCAACCGAGGCCAAGACTATCTCAGTCTTGGACCCACTCCCGGCCCGACCCTCGGGCCGAAAGTCTCCCCTCCCGCCCAGATTGTTAAAAAAATAGAACAGATTATCGAAGATTCGCAGAAACTTACCAAACAACTCATGCAGATGGCGCATCTTCTCAAGAATGGAAAAGATGGAGATTAAAAAACCTGCCCGCCTATTCATGGATACCTTATCGAGGTTGAAACTTCCATGAGATCGTAGAGCTTATTCCTGATCTTCCTAAAGTTCACCCCCTTTGCCAAACCCTGAGGCGCTCGGGACCGGCTTTGCAATCCGGATGCCTTGCAACACTCCTTCCCAACCGGCCACCAGGTGTGGCCACCGGTTTGCCAGAGTGGTGGGCCTTCTGTTTGGCAACGGATATCATCGCCCGCCAGACCAGGACCATGCCCCTACTAAAGATTGTTACCTCAAAATGAAAAAAAACTTTGATGAGGTCCAGGTGAGACCGATGTGAGACCGCAGTGATCCGGTCTCCGTAAACTTAGGCTCACCAGGAGGCATGGGGCGGGAAAGCCTGCCATTTTCTTGCGGAGGCAATGCCAAGAGTTTGAATACCCTAAGGTCCAACTTTCGGTCTTTCGAAGAAGATACTCATGCTTTTTTGGTGCGGGTTTGGCAGGAGACCAGGGAGATCGAGGGGGAAAAACCTATATGGCGAGGAGTAATTGAACATGTGGCCACCAAGGAGCGGCGCTATTTAAAGAAACCGGAGGAGATTATTTGGTTTATTGACAAATACCTTAGAAACACGGCGGCTGAACAACCGTCTATGTTTCAGAAAGCGAGGAGATGGCTGAACAACCTCAGGGCGATTCTTTAAAATGATGGCCGTATCCCCCTTTACCCGCACACGATATTCAACTTCGATAACTATATTTCGGCCAAGGTTCAAAAAGGAAGGCCGGTTGATGTTAGCTAAGAGAATGAATCCATGATGCAGATAGTTGTGGATCATGTGGCGGCTTTGCTCTCCCTGCCGCCAGACCCGGTGCTACCGGCGGCCAACATAGGGGTGAAAAAGCCTGCGATCCTGGCCGATATCCCCGCCATTTGCCTGGGGCTCGAGCTGGACGGCCTGGAGCACAACGGTATTGGCCGGATTGTTCGTTCGGGTGAGACAGTGGTGAAAAATACCTCTCTGGTGGTGGTGTCGGAAAACTCAGAGATATTTTCCCCGGATTTGCTATCGCTGCGTCTGTTGCCGGTTCCTTTGAAAAAAAACCCCTCGTCCAGTCAAGAGGGTCTCAACGCCTATGGGGTGCAAGTGACGAATATTAGCGACTCGGCGCAGCCACTGTCATACCGACTAGTCTTAAAACCCATCCAGGCCGAGGAGTACACTCTGGACCCGCCCCGGGCCCGATTGATCTTCGGACGCCCTCTAACCAAAGGAGATACCCTGGAGGTAACTCAGTGGACCGTTTTCTGGCGGGACGACATCCTGCTCTTTCGCTGCCAGGGCCAGCTGTCCCTGGAAATTTGGGGACTAAATTATGCCGAAGTTAACTCCATCTCCCATAAACTGCAAACCAAACTGGCAGCCTCCCCGGGCCTCTGGCGTCGGCAGGGGTTTCTGAGGGTGTGCCCATCCCGGTTCGAACCTGCCGAAAATTTCATGCATTCCCCCACCTCTGGGTCATCCTTCTCAGTGTGGAAACAGCAGCTGGCGTACAGTTTTGCCTTTGAAGCCGAAGAAGACGCCGAATTGTCCAGTGGACTGCCCATTAAAAAGGTTTTCGTCGATATGGACCAAGAATTGCCGGAAAAGTTCACCGTAGTTTGAGGTGAAGAAGGAGGGGTGGAACTGTGGCTGAAGTCATTACTGAGATGATCTTGCCAGGCACTTACATCGAAGTGCGGGCGGAGGGTCTGTTGACAATTGGCGCCATCGCCACCGGGAATATCGGGATCCTGGGCACGGCGGAGATGGGCAACGGCGGCGTTCAGATCCTCAGCAGCTTTGAAGAGGGACGAGCTAAATTTGGCGACATCGGGACTTGGGATGAAGAGGATCCCGCGGCCACCGAAGGAAATCTTACCCTGGTGCGCGCCCTGAAGTTGATCTTTGACAACGGGGCCCGGACCGTCTACGCCAGGCGCGTTTACGACCCCAAGGCCGCCAAACCGGCCACTTTCGACATCGGCAGTGGCATCACCCTGCAGGCCAAAACGCCCGGCGCTTGGGGCAACCGACTGCAGATCCGGGTCGAGGGGGCTGAGGAGAACCACCTGGTCAGCAACGAAGAGGTCTTGCCCAGTAATGGGACTCGGGCCTTGTCGGCCCAGGGCCTCCTCCTCCTGGAATCGCCGGATGCCAGTGCAGGGAACGTGACGGTTCGAGAACATGGTCTGGTCAAGAAATACCAGCTCAAACAAACCACCCCCAGCGGGGAAGTGGTGCAAATTGATCCCGGCAATCTCAGGCTCAACTTTGCCTCCGTGCCAACTCCCGAGGCTGAAGTATTCGCCAGCTACTGGGTGGCCAAGGACAAACTGTGCAAAGTAACGCTGCGCCATGGCAACCTGCAGGAGGAATATCTCGTTCCCAGCCTGACATTCCTGGTGCAGCAGCTTCAGCAGCAGCGTAACCCTTCCCAATTGGTGGAGGTGATGGAAAATGGCGCTCCGGGACCATTGAATCTCTTGCCAAAACTTACCCAGGGATTCGTGCCTTTCTCCCAAGGAGAAAACGGCCCAGTAAATATGAGCCATTTCCAGGAAGCCTTGGAAGATCTGGTGGAACAAAACCTCCAAATGGTAATTGTTGCCGGGCTCGACTTCTCCACACTAAAAGCCTCCCTCCTGGGCCACGTAGAGAAGACCGAGAACCTGGGGCGGGAGCGTCTGGTCCTACTGGGTGCCAACCAGAGCAAAGTGGAAAAAGTTCTGGAAAACGCCAACGAAGTGGCGGACAAGCGTGTAGTACTGATAACCCCTGGCATTAAGGAAACCGATCCGGCCACCGGACGGATGACTGCTTTACCCCCCTATTTTACCGCGGCTGCCATCGCCGGCAAACTCAGCTCCCAGTCTCCTCACATCAGCCTCACCAACAAGACCCTGGCGGGCATAGAGGCTTTGGATATCCGTTACAATTACGGCCAATTAACCTCCCTGCTGCAGAACCGGGTTCTGGCCCTGCAAACCAAGCAGGGGGTGCGGGTGGTCAAAGGCATCACTTCGGATGACGGGGCTTTCAAACAAATAAGCATCCGCCGCATCGTCGACTATATCAAGGAAGGAACTCGCATGGGCTGCAACCAGTACATCGGCAAATTGAACAACCGCCGAGTACGGGGCAATCTATTCACCACCCTGGACAGCTTCCTCTCCGACCTGATTGTCCGGGAGTTCCTGACGAACTACAAACTAGCCGTAATTGCCGACCGCTCCATGGAAATCCGGGGGGAAGTCCAGGTCATCATGGATTTACAGCCCACCTTCAGCATTGACTATATCCGGGTCATTATGAACCTGAGTTAAGGAGGCACCATGTTCAACACCGACACCTATTTTGGGACGGACGGTGTCTTGACCCTGAGCGACCCCGTGGGTTTGAAGGGTGAAACCTTTACCGGCTACTTCGGCGAGAGCGGGACGGTGGGCCGTTTGCAGAATGTCACCCTGCATGTCACCATGGCCATCAAGCCTTTTTATGAACTGGGCACCCGCTCCCCCAAGGAGCTCAGGGCCGGCAACATCGCCATCGGCGGCACGGTGGAGAGAGCCTATATCAACGGAGCCATGCTGAAGCTGATGCTGGGCGAGTATGCGGAAAGCCAGGAATCAACCGGTTTTCTTATTCCCAGTTTCAATATGAAGCTGACCCTGGACAACATGAAAACAGAAGGCGAGGAAGGTAACAGCGTCCTGGCGGTTTATGGAGTTATCTTTTCAACCTGGCAATTCAATCTGCCGGAGGACGACTTCATACTGGAAAAGCTCAATTTTCAGGCCCACCGCATTGCGGTGGAGGACAAGCCGATGCCCGGATAATGGATCATTTCCCCAGGAGTAGGCCATGATGCTAACACCGGAAGAAATACTGGCCGGCAAGGACCAAACCTTCGATGTGGAGATTCCCGGGGATATTTTGCACCCTTCCCTGGAGGACATTTCCGGCCCCCCTGAGGCGGGAAAGACCGTGAGATTGCGGCCCCTCACGGTGGAGGATGTCCAGCTTATCGCCAAGGCTGCCAAGGATGACGAAGTTTTGACCTCAGTCCTGATGATCCAGCGCAGCCTGGTGGAGCCGCGCTTGAAACACCCGGATATCGCCCGGATGTCCGGCGGTTTGGTGCGTTTTCTGGTCGACCGCATCAACCGCATCAGCGGCCTTACCGCCAGCAAGGATGAGATTCAGGAAATCATCAACTCCCCCCTGGTGCGGGCTTTCTTTGTCTTGGCCACAGAGTTTAACTGGACCCCCCAGCAGGTGAGGGAGCTGACCGTGGGCCAAATCCTGGGGTACCTGGAAATGCTGAATCAGGCAAAGAGAACGTCTTGAGATGAACGTCGGGATAAGCAGCCTCTTGGAGAAAGGCAGCGGGCCCAAGGAATTGTGCGCGGCCTTGGGAGTGAAAACCAGGCCGCTTGCTGCCTTATCTCGAGCGCTTGCCACCATAAAACGCGTGGGTTCCGAACTCCCCCCGGACCTTTTGGGAGGAGACCTTTTGGCCCTTTTGAGCCACCGTATGCGGGAACTGCTAGGGTACGACGGACAGCCCCGGGTCACGATAGCTGAGGTCCCCGGTCCCATTTCGAGATTTGCTGATCAGAGCGAATTTAAACCTGCGCCGAATTCAACTTTTCCTGGGAACTCTGAACCTGGGAGAGCGGCGGCCAAAGGAAGCGGCGCTGTGACGCCTGCTCTTCCCGGGCGCCATTCTTTCCCGGCAATGCTCGACTCGCAAGGCATCCCTGTGCCTGCCGATCCATTTCCTTCCTTTGAGTTCCCGGCGGCTGCACAGCCCCACGAGCCATTGTTGCCAGAAGTGACCGGCAGGAAACGCGGGCCGGGGCCGCCATATGCAGGGGGAGCGACGGCCCCCAAACGGGCTGGGGAACCGGTGTCATCGCTTCTGGCCGAAAAGCTTGGGGAATACTGGGAACTGAACCGACTGCACCAAAACTCGGGGAAGAATTTGAACCGGCAAGCCATCCCGGGAGGAAACAGTCAGGCACCTGGAGATTTCCCACCACTTTGGTCTCCTTCGGCCCCAATTGCCAGATCCCGGCCGGAGATTGGGGGTCAACAGACAGACCGTAGAATCTCCTGGTTAAGGGCCGAGGTTTCTTCCCCGGGAGGCAATAGCCAAGTTCCTGAGGATTTTCAACGGGCATGGCCCAATTCAGCCCAACCTCCAAGATCCTGGCCTGAGATTACGGGTCAACAGGCGGCGCGCCGGATTTCCTCGTTAGGAACTGAAGCTTCTTCCTATCGCGCGGTGCAAACGGTCAATACCAGTGCCCCGGAAAAGGTGGAGATCCAAAACATCTTCAACATTGAAATAGGAGCGGCAAGCAGCAGAGGGGAAGGCTGGGCCGATAACCTGTCCGAACAAATTGCCGACCTTCTGCGGGAACAGGCCCTGCAACACGGGATTGATATCACATGAAAATCAAACCGATGTTGGGCTCTTTCGCCCTTGACGGCATTGAATACATCGAATCGTCCGAAAGCCGCGCCCTGGTGGAACATCGGGTTCCCGGGTTGGCGGGCAACTATTTCCAGGACATGGGAAGCGTGCCCAATGCAATTGTCATTATGGGCAGCAAGCACGGCGATGAAGCCCGGGATAATTTTCTCAGCGGCATCCGGGGGATTTTCAACAAGGGGGAGCCCACCACCTTTGTGGCCGATATTAACACGGCTACCGACATCACCGACGTCATTATCGAAGACTTACAGGTAACGGAGGTTGGCGCCAGTCCTGACAGCTTTCGGTACCTGCTCAAGATTCGCAAGTATGTCAAGCCGCCGGAACCGCCCGCCACCGATCTGTTGGACACCAGCATCCTGGATGACGCACTCGGTGTGTTCGATGCGCTCAATACCCTGGACGCCCTGAGTTCGATTTCCAACCTGGGTGATCCGACACCGCCGGTGCGCCAGGCGTTGGACGCGGTCAAGGCCGCGACCGGCGGGCTGGACGGCGTTGTCAGCGACCTGAATGCTCTTTTCGCTAAGGACGTGCCGGCAAGCGCAGCCCCAGCCCCGCCTGCGGCGCCTGGGGTGGAAGGTGCCGCGCCCCCCAGCCCCGCTCCGGCGGGCCCGGCCCTGGTGCCGGAGGCGGGGGAAACCGCGCCCTCGGCCCCCGGGGCGGCACCGCAGGCTTTGCAAATTGACCCCACGGACCCGAGGATTGACCCGGCCCTGGGGAATGCGCTGCAACAAATGCTCGCGGCCCCGGAGACATCGGCAGCCGCGACAACCCTGGTTCAGGGGGTCCAGGGCGGGGCATTGGCGGGGATTTTCGGGGAAGATGCCGACAATGCCCAGTCATTGGCAGCCGCTTATGGAACCCAACCCTCGCAACTCATCCCGGCCGGGCAAGATGCCGCCCTGATTCTAGATCCTGCCTCTCCTCTGAAGACCCCGCCCACTATTCTTCTCAAAAGCGGGATTGGCCTCAACCCGACCCCATCCCGTCTCGCAGCCGCGCTCGAAGAAGTAAATAAAACCTTCAATCTCTGGCAGCAGCATGAACTGGCGCCCTGCGACAGCACGGCCGCGGCCATCCCGGTTCCGAACCTGGTGCCGTCCACGTTCTGCCAGGTGCCGGCCACCCCCCCCGGCCCGGCGCCGGTAGTGGAACCTGAAGAGATCGACCCGTCGGCGCCGGACCTGCAGATCGACCCGGGGGACCCTAGGATTGACGTGGGGGCGAAATTCGCCTTACAGCGCATGATCAAAAATCCCGACACGGCCGTGGACGCCGCCCGCCTCATCCGGGGCATCAACGGCGGAACACTGGCGGGGATCTACGGGGATGATTTAGGTGCCGCGGTAAAGGTGGCGCATGCCCACGGCACGGAACGCTGGCTCCTCGTGCCCAAGGGAGAGGACGCGGCGCTGGTCCTGGACGCAGACGCTCCCCTCGACGCGCCCCCTACGGTTATCTTCCGCGGCGACACCCCAGACATCCGGTCAGACCATCCTCGGATCGACGCCGCCTTACAGAAGGCAAGTCAGACGTTCGCGCCCTTTCAGCAAGGGAAGCTGGGTCCATGTGAAAGTAGCCCGTCGGCGATTCCGGTCTCGAACCTAGTGCCGCCCTCTTTTTGCTACCTGCCGGAGATAGGCTTCCTCGGAGGCGGCTTCCTTCCGTCCGTATTCTCCAGCAAGCGCAACTTTCCCAAGCCCTCAGCGCTCCCGTTCCTGCGTGAAGTGGCCCAGCGCGCGGCCGCGGATCCCGCTATTCAGGTCCTCGTCATCGGGCACACTGATGCCACGGGATCGGATGCCATGGACGCTATGTTCTCGCTAGCGCGAGCGCAGGCGGTGGCAGCGCTGCTGACGGGAGACGAGGCGTTCCTGCGCGCTTGCTTCTCGACGCCCGATCCCTTGACCGCCTGGGACTGGGAAGAGGCCCAGTTCATGATGTCTGCGCTCGCGCTCGACGACGACCTCTTCTATGCCGGCGTGATCGACGGTGATCCTGGCCCGCTGAGCGCCAATGCGGTGGCCCGCTTCCAGACATTCCACGACCTGGAGGTCACCGAGGAGCTCGACGGCCCCACGCTTGACTGTCTCGTGCACGAGTACGCCTTGCTCGTCGGCCCCGTGCGGCCCGCGGCCGCGCAGGTGATCGTCCACGGCGGAGGAAGCTGGCATCCGCCGCGCAGCCTGGGAGAGGACTCCCAGCCGCTGCCGTCGGACGAGGTGCCCAACGAGGTGCACCCCGGCCCGCACCGGGTGGAGATCTTTCTTGCCCCAGGCGGACTCGATCCGCCGCTGTCGAGTTGCCCGGCGACGAATCACGCCGCCTGTGCGGCTTACGAGGCCTGGTGCAAGAAGACCCGCGATCCCATCTCCATCACGCGCAACTTCCTGATGCCGATCCGCCTCGTTGACGCCAACCGGGGGCGCATCGCCAAGCAGGCAGTGGAGCTCTTCGAGCACACGGAAGAAGCGGACGAGAAGGTTGCCGCCCTGACCACCAATTCGGCCGGGCTCATCTTCCTGCAGGCTCCGCCCGGCATCTATTCGCTCCGCACCACCATCGGCGGCGAGACGTTCGCCGCGCCGTTCCGGGCGCACGCTGACCAAGTCGGCGGCATGACTATCCACCTTCCCGTCGAGGTCATCCCCGACGATCGCTTGGCGGAGTGAGGCACGATGGCAAACATCACGATGTTGCCACTGATAGTGCAGGCGACCGCGGACAAACCACCCCGCTTGCAGGTCTATTTCAGCCTCAATGAAGTGCTCGCGAACTCACGCGTCCGCCTTATCGTCTACGACGAGAAACTCTACGCCGCCAGCTCCCTCGGGCAACGCTACGAGATCGGCAAGGAGATGCGCAAGATGCGAGAGATCGACTTCCCCCTGCCGATCCTGGCAGACGAAGAGGTCGATCCGAAACTGGGCGCAGGCAGCGGTGTCCTCTTAAAGCTGGAGGGCAGGGTTAAGAAAGAGAATGGTGCATGGTTCTTTGAGGTGCAGGACGCAGGGCACGAGGAGAACGTCTTGAATCTCCACGGTAGTATCGAGCTGCAGATGGTGGCCCAGAAGGACAACGCGAGGCTGCAGCGGACGTCGAAGGTGGCCCTAATCTCGTATCTGAAGGATGATGTGAGCCGGGCTGACGGCAAGTTCCTCTTGCGGATGGTCCTCATCAAGAAAGCTATCTCAGACACGATTCCCCTCGCCTTCCAACCGAACCAACAGATCCTCTCGTCACTAAACCAAAATCACAACAAGGCACTCGGTGTCCGCCATCAGGTCAAGCTGGCCTCGCTGGAGGTAAAGAAGAACGCCCAGCTTCCGAGCGGCGGTCGGCCCACGCCCGAAAAGGCGAGCGCCACTTCGCGCCTCATCTCTCCGGACCTGACCGGGCTGTGGGAGGCAGAGCCGGCCCCGGGAGAGCATCCCGTCCTCCACGTCCAGATCAACCAGGCCGGACACCTGGTGGTAGGCTGGTATCACCGCATCGGCTTCGGAGGCGGCTTTCCCATCAGCAAGGCGCCGCCAGCTCCCGTCGGCGTACCGGATTTCGACGGAGTCTTTTGCGCTTTCATGGACGATGCTGCTATGCCAAATGATGGCTGGCCGCTCACCTGGTCCACATACGGCAATAATGAGAACGATCCAAACTCGTTCTACGCCCTGCCCCAGACAAATCCCGGCAAGCTCCTGGTCATCCCGGGTCAGAACGGCAACCAACTGGATCTCGAGATCGTGCTCGTGTTCGAGGGGCCAGCCGGGAAAGCGCTCGTGAAGCTCGTGCGCTACAGCCAGGATGCCCGATGGTCGAATGGCGCAATCGCCGCCCTGACCCCGAATGCTGTGCGCGAGGAGATGGTGGCCCTTCACCGGAAGCCGATTCCGAGCACCTACTGGCAGGAACTCTCAGTCTTCTGCTCGAACGCGAACACGAAGCTCGTCGAGGCTATCAGCGATTGGGAGGAGTCGACTGCCAGCCCCGGCGTGAGGGTCGGCCAAGGGAAGGTAGTTGCCGATCATCTCGATGCGGAGCTGGGGGTGCCGAGCCGCTACCGCCAAAAGGTGCTCGGTCATTTCCGGGGATACGCGGCCAATCACGAAATCACGAGCCGCAAGGGAACGAAGAAGACTCTGCGGGCGTGGATTGATGACATCGTCGCCGAGGAGTTTATTTTTTACCGCCAATCCGGACTGAGCGACAAGGATATTTACGAGAAACAGCTCTCGAAAGGTTTCCGGACGGCGGGCGTAAGCGTTCCCGGGAACTTCATTTACACCGGCGATTTCCAAGCGCCGATCGGAATCAGCGGCAAGGTCGTCGTGGGAGGGGGTGTCTCGGCATTTGTGGTCAATTTCAAGAAGGAAGAGGAACAAGCAGGGACAAGAGTGGCACCGCCGATATCAGCCTGGGATCCAAATGTGAATTATTATGGAATCATGGTCGAGATCGGTGCTGGCCTCATGGTCGGCGGGGGACAGGCCCAGCCGGGGGGCGCCAGCGCCCAACCGGGAACGGTCGAGTTCAAGTCTGCTTTCGATCTCGATCAAAAGGACCTCGACGGGGCGCACTTCACAGTCGTCGCCTTGAACGGCCCGGGCGGCGGGGGAGGAGGCCTCAGCTTCACCGTGGCGAGTTCTTCTCTAATTACCCTCAGCCTCAAGAACGGGCTGGAACTCTCCGCCGTCGTCGACAAGCTCATGAAGCCGAACATACCCAAGACCATCAAGAAGGCCAAGTTTGGGCTGGAGCTCAACATCGTGAACGTGTCGATGTCCCGGGGCGACATTTTGTTGGATCCCAGTAAGCCTCCCCCGAAACCGAAGAAGGACGAGGTCCCGGACTTTCACGATAAACATAAGGTGAGCTGGCTTGCCCGAACCCAGGTGCTCTATGCGAAGGACGGCTCGACCTTCACCACCGTGAGCCGGAGAGACCTGGAGATCGACCTGGCGGTGGGGCGGGTCTGGTTCACCCTGGCGGACGGCTTCCTTATCTGCGGGGCTTATGCCAGTCCTGACGGCACGCGCGCCTTCAACGAGGTCCTAACCGGGCTCCGGGCGGACAACGCTCTTCAAGGCCTGAAGGATGCATTCGGTCCGGCACTGAAGTTGAGCGATCAAGTCGTTTTCGGCCTGGGCGAGGAGCCCTCCTACAAGGAGCTGCTCGATCCACCCGGCCCCGACCAGAAGGACGGAAAGAAGAAGATCGGCGATTTCTCGAAGGACGATCAGCAGCGGATCAAGGACGAAGAGGCGGACCTCTACTGGAAGTGGAGGAAGACCGAGATCAGCCTCCAGGGCTCCACCGTGATCCTGCTCATGGTACCCAAGATGGGACCGTGAGGATGCAAGTGTTCTCTCCGGTTGATAGAGCCCGCGGCCGATTCGCCGGCCAAAGGTGCCGAGTGACACCATTTAATCAGTGAGAGAAGATGGGATTCTTACAACAACTACCCACAGCTGCCCAGCTAAGCCAAATCCTTGCTCCCGTCATGGGTGATGAGGCTGCGGGCACGGGCGTGGTAGGCGTCTTGAAGCTTTTGGAGCAGATCGATACCGCCAATCTATCCGTCTCCGTGACGGCTGATCTGGATCGCTCTTTTGCCGCCACTGTGTCGGTGGATACCGGCGCCGTTACCGGCGGAACATTGGCGCAGTTCCAACAGGCCCTCAGTGCTCTCCCCAGTGACCCCGGGATTCTGGCCGCGTCCTTGATCTCCAAGTTGGCAGAGATCAAACACCTGTCGTCGACTGAGCTGTCAGACCAGCTCCTGAAGGGAACCGAAGGCCTCAAGAATCTCCAGTCGCTCTTCCCTGCCGACGCCCGGGAGTTGATCGCCGGCGCGGCCGATAAAATGGGGCAACTTAAAGGAGAATTCCTCAGCGGCGAGTTCGGCGAAATCCGGCGGTGGAGCGAAAGTGTACAGGCCTTGCACGATGAGATCGTGCCCTTGTTGGCAGCCGGCGCCGGAACGCCGGAAGAACGGCTCCTGGCATACTTGCGGGAGAAGATTGATGGCCTGGTGCGGTTGATTTTACCGGGGGGCGACCTGGCCGTGACCCTATCCCATCAGCTCGATGCGGCCATTTCACCGGACCTTTTGCCCCGGGTCGAAGGCCTCAAGGCCGAGCTGATCGGCCACCTGAACCAGGCGCGCCTCGAATTTAATAACGGCAATTTCACCAATACCATCCATTTGGCCAAAGCGCACACGGCTTTTGAAAACTTGACGGGTGTGCTCGCCGGCATTTTTGCAGAGCTGCGTCCTATTTTCGATCAGGGCTCCATCATCGGGGAAGGGCTTGCGGGGGTATTGCAGAAGCAATTCGATGACTTTGCCGAGGTCGAGATTATTGATCTAGGCAATATCAAAGACAAATTCGCGGCGGCCATCAAAGGTGTCGAAGACGCCATCCGCGGGCTGGATCTGAACAGTGTCCGCGAGAAGATCGACGGAGTCTTCGCAAAGATCGATGGGGGTATAGGGAAAATCGATTTGCGGCAATTCACCGCAAAATTGACTGAGTTACAGGGGAAGCTGCAATCGATTCTGGAGGCCATCGATGGATCGCTCTTTGAAGGCGTTGCCTCGATACGCAATATGTTCGGGCAGGTCAAAGAAACGTTGGGAGCCGTAACCTCTGCTCTTGGCACGTATGGGGATGATGGGCGATTCCGTTTCCGCGTGCAGGGAGATATCGAAAAGTTCCTGAACGACATCAAGACGACCCTGCAAAATACTATTTCGCCCATGCTGATCCAGCTCAAAAGCACCGTCGGCCAGACCTTGCATCAGGTCCAAACAGGTCTGGATGCGGTTAAGGGTGAAATCGCCAAGGTCAAAGCCCAACTCGAAAGCAGTTTACAAAGCATATATGCAAACTTGCAGAGTGTGGACGCCCAGGGAGCGATGGAATCAATCCATCAGAGACTGGACGATATGCTTAGCGAATTGGGCAAGTTAGATTTCGATGTGGTGGTTGACCCCGTCGTCGCTGAGATCAATGAAATGCGCGATGAACTGAAAAAAATCGACCTCTCATCGCTCAATGAAATCACTATCGGGGCCTTAAAGGTTTCGGTGGCAGTAGTGGTCGAGATCGACTTCTCCGCCCAGATTACCGACGCCCTCATGGCGGAATTCGACAAATTGTTGGACGTGCCGAAAAATGCCCTGGCCGAACTTGAAGGCAGGGTGGAAGGAGCGCTCAAACAGTTCGGTGAACTGGCTCCCGAAGCCTTGCTGGCTCCCCTGGACGATGTTTTCAAACCCATAACTCTGCGCCTGGACGCATTGAAACTCGATGCCCTCCTAAAACCGCTGGACGAGTGGCATGCCCGCATGCAGGAAGAGTTGGAAAAGGTTTCGCCAGCCGCCTTGCTGCAGCCCATGATCGATTTGTACACGCAACTTCAGAGAGCGTGTCAGTCTGTTTCCCCAGCCGCGCTGATCCACCCGCTGAAAGAGGCGATGGCTGGAATCAAGGCCGAGATTGGCAAGATAGATGTCACCGGGATCGCTTCCGAGTTGGGTGGAGCGATCGATCAGATCAAGAAATCGTTGGATGATCTAGCACCTGCCCGCCTCTTGAATCCGATGGTCAATGCGTTCGACAAAATTATGATAGCGTTGGACAAGTTTGATCCCGGCATTTTGCTTAAACCCTTCGCCGATATCTTCGAGGTCCTGGCTGCTCCGCTGGCAAATCTCACTGCCGAACAGGGACGGGTGATTGGCGAGGTATTTGGTACGCTGCGCGGGGTCGTCGACGCCTTCGATCCCCGGCGCATTTTTCAGATCGTGCGCGAAAAGCTGGCCGCCGCACAGTTGCTGGTGCAGCAGCTCAATCCAGGGGGACTGATCGCCTCTCTCAAAGTGCCCTACGACTCCATGCATGCTTCTTTTGAAGCTCACGGCGGGCCTGCGAACCTGTCTGTTGCCGCGTCGGTGGACGGACTGAATCCGTTGCGCAGTGCGTCTCTGGGGCAAGTGATAACAGATTTTCAGGATATCCAAGGGAAGCTGAATGCCGCGGCTCAAGCCCAACCGCCGGCGGAACTGGTGGCCCGGTACGATAAGGTCAAGTCGGCCCTGGGATCCATTCTGCCAATATGGGCCAGGGACGACATCACCCCTGCCTCCATTCGTCGCGCTTTTCAGTCGGCCAATCCTCTCAGTCTCAAGTCTGAGATCGATGATCTTTACGATGCCGTTAAGCAGAAGTTGCGCACCTTTGATCCCAAAGTGATCCAGGAACACTTGCAAAGCAGTTTCGATAAATTCAAAGACGCGATTTTGGCCCTCGATCCAAAAGTAATTACCGGGGAAGTCCAGGCCATGATAGATGCCCTTACCCAGAAAATGGATGCGGTTAATCTGGGGCTGATCACCGACGAATTGCAGGGCCTGGCCGACGAGATCAACGGCGTCATCTCCGGCCTGGACCCGCAACCGATCATGGCGCAACTTCAGGGCCTGGTGGCAGAGATAAAGAATTCCGTCGAATCCCTCCGCCCTTCACAGGCCCTGGCTGAACTGAACGCGCCCTTTGAGGCTTCCAAGGCGATTGTGGCAGAATTCAATCCCTCCGTATTCAAAGAACCTCTCCAGTCGGTGTTTAAGGACATCCAGGCCATTCTTGAATCAATCGACATCGGCATCATCTTGCAGCCGCTGGCGGATCGGCTGAAGCAACTGCGCTCTGCCCTGGAGCAGGCCTTGAAGCGCACGGAGACGGCGTTCAACGGCATGATTAAGGCGATGCCGGTATAGGGAGAATAATAGCCAATGGCGGCTCGAGCCAAGCGATTTTACCTCTGCAATCTCTTTCCCCTTTGGGAGATTGATGACGAGCATCTCAAGGTCGATTGGGACCAAGAGCACACCCGAGAAGAAGATCTCGTGGAAATGCGAGTCATGGTTAAAGAATTACCCGTGCAAATCGAGCCGCTTAACTTTGACATAAAATTTGAAGTTAACGAGAGCGACTTTCTGTTGTCTGGCGGGAAGGACGACAAAGTTGTGACATTAAGCTCTCAACCCGCGGAGGGTGCAGAGCATAGACCGCTGAAGGTTGCAGGCGAAAAGGAGATTATAACTCGGGAGCAAAAGCTTAAAAATATTTTCGCCAGCAAGATTACTCTTAAAGATGGTCAGACCTCAACCTTGATCCAGGCTTATTGGAAAGCTCTTTATCAAGATGATGTTTCTGGTGACCCTGAATATTACTTTGACATCACCCTAACTGTGGGCGGCAAGGATTATCTAGAGCGGTCAGACCATGAGCTGACAGTCTCCCGAGGCCTGACCGTTGAGGTGATTATGCAAATTCGGGACCCGGACGCCACGACTGTGAAACCTCTCTCTGGAGCATGGATTTATTGGCGGGAAGACAGTGAACTCAGCTTGTTCCGCACGGATCTAACCGGGCGGGTCTTTGCCAGAGATGCTAAGGAGAAC
>JAKAGH010000276.1 GCA_021817645.1 Deltaproteobacteria bacterium | reverse complement strand
GTGGCATTATTGGGCTGGCCTCAGCTTATAATTTAATCAAATTCCACCCTGAGAAAAGTATCGTTATTCTGGAAAAGGAAAAAAGACTTGCCACCCACCAGTCTGGTCGCAATTCAGGGGTCTTGCATGCGGGCATCTACTACCGGCCGGGCTCTCTCAAAGCGGTCAACTGCCGGAGCGGGAAAGCGGCGATGGCAGATTTTTGCGCGCGCGAGGGTATCCCTTTTAGAACCTGTGGCAAGGTGATAGTGGCCGTTGATGCGGGGGAGTTGCCCGCCTTGCAGTCCATCTTTGAGCGGGGCCTGGCCAATGGCGTCAAATGCGAACTCATTGAGCGTTCCCGCTTGCTGGAGTTGGAACCCTATGCTGCAGGGATCAAGGCGATTCATGTCCCGGAAACCGGTATTGTCGATTTTGGTCAAGTCTGCTCGCGTCTGGCTGATATTATCAGGGCAAAAGGACACCGGATTCTCACGGGGGTCAAGGTAACCGGCCTGAAAGAAAAATCCGGCGATGCCGTTGTGGAAACCACGAGCGGAGAATTCCATCCCCGGTATATTATCAATTGCTCCGGACTCCATTCCGACCGGGTCGCCTCCATGGGCGCCGCCTCAGTGCCGGCCAAGATCATCCCGTTCCGGGGGGAGTATTACAAGCTTAAGCCGGATGCGGAGAGGATTTGTAACGCCCTGATTTACCCGGTCCCGGATCCCAGGTTTCCTTTCTTGGGGGTGCATTTTACCAGGAAGATCTCCGGAGAGGTGAAGTGCGGGCCCAATGCGGTCCTGGCCTTTGCCCGGGAGGGCTATCGCCAGAGTGACGTCAACCTGCATGACCTTTACGAAAGTCTGACTTACCCGGGATTCGCCAAGATTGCCGCCAAATATTGGCGCACCGGGGTAGGGGAAATCTGGCGCTCGCTTAGTAAAAATGCCTTTGTCAGGGCCTTGCAGCGGCTCGTTCCGGAAGTCACTTTAAACGATCTGCTGCCGTATCCCTCGGGGATACGGGCCCAGGCCGTGACGCCGGAGGGAATGATTTTGGATGATTTTGCCTTCCAGGAAAGCGCCAGAGTGGTCCATGTCATTAATGCCCCTTCCCCCGGGGCCACTGCCTCCCTCAGTATCGGCAGAGTAGTGGCGGAAAGGCTGGCGAAAAGATTTCACTGATTGCTTCGATCCACCCAACAGCTTTTGCTGCCTCCCCTTCATTGGGAATAATGATTAAGAGATAAGGTAAAATATCCCTCCTTGAATTTCGCGGGCTTCCCTCGAGATTAAAAAATCGTTATATTAACTTTTTGATATTGCTGGTAGCCTGCTGCAATCGGGAACCAGAGGAATGCGACTACTGGAGGGTACTAAATGAAACTGGCAATCATCGGCGCCGGTTACGTGGGTCTGGTAACCGCGGCTTGCTTTGCCGAGATGGGCAACGATGTGATTTGCGTGGACGCGGACGAAAGCAAAATCGCCATCCTGAAGGCCGGGCGTATTCCCATCTACGAGCCGGGGCTGGAAGATTTTATCAAAAGGAATTGTCAGGAAAACCGGCTGAGCTTCACCACCGATTTGGCCACGGCGGTGAAAGAGAGCCTGATCATTTTTATTGCCGTAGGCACGCCCCAAGACCGGGATGGGTCCGCGGACCTCTCCATGGTGCTCCAGGTGGCCCGGGACATCGGCCGGCTCATGAACGGCTATAAAGTCATCGTCGAGAAATCCACCGTGCCCGTGGGCACCGCGGCCAAAGTTCGCCGGGTCATCGCGGATGAGCTGCAGAAAAGGGGAGAAGCCCTGGAATTCGATGTAGTCTCCAACCCCGAGTTTCTCAAGGAAGGCACGGCGTTGGATGATTTTATGAAGCCGGACCGCATTGTCGCGGGTTGCGATGACCCCCGGGTGGCCGAGTTGATGAAGGAACTTTATGGACCCTTTGTGCGCACCAACCATCCCATCATCATTATGGACGTGGTGTCTGCGGAATTGACCAAGTATGCGGCCAATGCCTTCCTGGCCACCAAGATTTCCTTTATCAACGAACTGGCAAACATCTGCGCCCGCACCGGGGCTGACATCGGCATGATCCGCCAGGGTATCGGCTCAGACCCCCGCGTCGGCAATCTCTTTCTCTTTCCCGGCTTAGGATATGGCGGCTCCTGCTTCCCCAAGGATATGCAGGCCCTGATTCATACGGCCAACTCCTCGAATTACCGTCCCCGGCTGCTGGAAGCCGCAGAGGCCATTAATCTGGACCAGCGGCAGATTTTCCTGGACCAGATCCGGGAAGCGTTCCAGGGGGACCTCCAAGGCCGGGTCTTCGCCGTCTGGGGCCTGTCTTTTAAGCCGCAGACGGACGACATCAGGGAAGCTCCTGCCTTAACTATAATTTCTCATCTGGTGGAACAGGGAGCCAAAATCCGGGCCTACGACCCAGAGGCCATGGTGGCGGCTAAACAGCAATTCGGAGATAATCCCGCCATTACCTTTGTCAATTCCAGCTACGAAGTTTTGGAGGGCGCGGACGCTCTGATCATCTGCACCGAGTGGGCCCGCTTCCGGGAACCGGACTTCAATCGGATGAAGTCCCTGATGAAGGCCCCGGTGGTCTTTGATGGCCGCAACCTTTATAAACCCGGAAAGATGGAAAAACTGGGATTTAAGTATTTCTATGTGGGGATGCATGGTGGGCGTATATCTGGAAATACCCACGCCCAGGGGGGAAAGTAACAATTCTCCTTGGCTTTTGAAGCCAGCCGCACCCTCGGGATTCCAGACTGTCTCCCCTGATTTAATATTAATTTCCTTTCCCTTTTCAGCTTGGAATAGCGCAGATATGAAAAAGGACAAGGGGTTAGGCCGATGGCCTAACCCCTTGATATTATCTGGCGGGCGATGGGCGACTCGAACGCCCGACCTTTGGTTCCGGAGACCAACGCTCTATCCACCTGAGCTAATCGCCCGCGCCTTGAAATATTATCAAATGCGGGTCTTATGTCAAGGTTGTTTGGGCTCGCCAGCCCTTATACCAAGTTCGCTTCTGCGAGTGACAAATCCAGGATACGGGCGTGCATCGACGGCTAATATTTAACCGCCGATCAACGCAGATGAACGCTTGTGATTCTGCCGGTTTGATGCATGTCGATATGAATGTGGCTATTAGCCCTTCTCCTAGACCACCTTCCTCCGCAACTCCTCAGGTCAATCCCACAGCTTGATTTCCTGAAACGGCCCTTGGCACACCGGGGGGCGGCTGCCCCGGGCCACCCACATCTTTTGCGCTGCCGGGGCAAAGACTGCACTGACCACGGTGCCGAGATTGGCAATGCCGGGGTCGGCCAGGATTTCCTGGAATTTATCAGCTCCCAGTGGGTTCCCGGCAGTCAGTTTCTGAAGCCGGGCCAGCCGTGCTTTACTGTAAGCTTCCGTGAAGTGATACGGAGAGAGGGGAGAGAAGGGGGGCCGGGGCGGAAACGCGCCTTGGAGAGGGGCCATGGGGCCGGTTTGATAGTGGTTGGTGGCCAGAAGCAGCCCGGCTTCGGGGTAGCGGATCACGCCGTGGCGGGCGGAAATCTCGAGGCCCGCGGCCGCGGCCGCGGAACAGAGCAGCAGATTATTGCCGATGGTGCCCGGACCCTGGAGGATCAGAGAGGCCGCAGTGGGAACATCGGCTCCATCCTCCAGGGCCTGACGGAAGCGCAGGGCCGCGGGAATACCCTTGAGGGAACGATACCGGCTCATGGCGGTGAGCTGGGCCAGGGCCACCCCGGCCCGGTTCATACCGGTGCACACCCCCACATAGCCCGGCCAGGCCAGGGAGGCCAGGGGCAGGCTTTGAACCGGCTCCAGCAGGAAAAGGGTCTGTTGACGCACCATCACGTCGGTAAACACCGGATAGTCCAGATTGCGGCCCAGCAGGAACGAGCCGTCCCCGGTATAGGGGCCGCCTGCGGCCAGGGCCGAACAGCGCGGGCTGTTATTGGCCAGATCGTCCAAAACATTGATCAGAAGGATCGTCCCCAGGCCCAGGCTCGCGCCGGCGGCCACTCCTTGCATCTCCTCCCGGAAACGGGGAGGCAGATAAGGCCAGAAGCGCCGGGCCAAAAAGAGCAGCAAGGCATAGAGGGGCAGGGCGCCGGCAAAGAGACTGACTCGGGCCAGATAGGTCACCACGGCCCGGCGGATAACCCGGATTTCCGTAGCCAGGGCTTGTCCGTGCCGTAGGCCCAATTCCCGGGGCGAACCTGCCAATGCCACGATCCGCAGGGGGTTGGTTGGCGGCTGCTTAGTCATGGATGCATCTATTGGCGGCTGGCTG
>JAKAGH010000017.1 GCA_021817645.1 Deltaproteobacteria bacterium | reverse complement strand
CTGGCTTAGGCAAGGACAGGTCGGTCTCTTTTAAGGTTGGGTTGACGAGCATCTCACTATAACTCAGGCGCAGTTCCCCTTCCGGCTTCAGAGTCTTCACCTTCACCTGGCCGGGCAGGCCGGGGGCCGTCTGCCCGTAGTTGCTGAAATCGGCGACAAAGCGGAGTTGGCCATCCGCGCCGAACCATTCCTCTTTCACCGGCCGCAGTTCCCGGTCGTCCAGCCAGAGACGCTCTTTGCTGACCCCGTCCGGGTAGCGCCATTCCAACAGATATCGACCCTGGTCCGCTTCGTGGGCCCATTTGGCGGGCTGGCCCGGACTCAAAGGCACGTCGCCCACCATCAGGCTGAGGGCCTGGGGCAAGGTCAAGGCCGGAGGGATGAAGGCCGCCAGATTGCCGGGGGTCGCGGCCCCCCGGAAGAGTTTGCCTTCCTTGGGGGAAAGCACCTGCACTTCCTGGCCGTTGCTGTAAAAATAGAGCAGCGAGCGGCCCAGAAAATCCAGGACATCCGCCCTGACCGTATTGGGCAAGCGGCCTTTGATCAGCGTGGTGCCGGAATAATTCCGCTGGGGAGAAAGAAAAGTGAGGCGCCCTTTGGCCTCAAAGGATTGCACCTGGGGCTTCCCGGCCTGGAGCCTGGAAACCAGTTCGTCGGCGGCAGTGATGCTTACCGGCGGAGCCGGGGGCGGCAGAGAGCGGCAGCCCCAGAAGCAGAGGGCTACCACCAGCCAGATCAGGTGGGCTTTCTTCAATGGCCTGCCCCCTTGGCTCCGGATTCCAGATTTTTGATCTTTTTACGCAATTCCGTAATATTGGCGTTTTCCAGGGTCAGGGCGCGGCGGTAGGTGCGCAGAGCATCCGCGGGGCGTTTCTGTTTGAGATAGGCATCCCCCAGGTGCTCGGCGACAGTCCCGTCCTGGGGCATGATCTTGGCGGCCCGTTCCAGTTCTTCCACCGCCCGGTCAATCTGGCCTTTTTTATAAAAAAGCCACCCCAGACTGTCAACGATATAGCCGCTGTCGGGTTTGGCCCGGAGAGCCGCCCGGATCAAACTCTCGGCTTCATCCAGATGAATCCCGGCATCGGCATAGGAATATCCCAGAAAATTTTGGGCATCAGGGTTTTCCGGGTCCAGTTCCAAAACGATTTTAATATGCTTGATGCTTTTTTCCAGGTCCTTCTTTTTTTCATAAATTACCGCCAGACGGAAGTGAATCTCTTCCGAGCGGGGATTAGTTTCCAATCCTTCCTTGAGCACCTCAATGGCCCGGTCCCAGCGCCGTTCATCTTCAAAAAAATAGGCCCAGGTCAGGTAAATATCATCTCTATCCGGCGCCGCTTTCTTGAGCTCGGCCAACAGGCGGAACGCCTGATCTTTTTCCCCTTGCTGAAAATCAATATAAGCCAGCCGTAGACGCGCGGAGACATAATTGTCGGAGTCCCGGGCCACCAGTTGATACTCCCGGGCTGCAGCCGGCAAATCCCCTTTCTCCTCCAGGGCCAGACCGATGTAATAGCGGGCCCGCTCTTTATAACGGGGATGTTCGATCACCTGGCGGAATTCCCGAATGGCTTCGTTCGGATGTTTCTGTTCGAGATAAATGAGCCCAATATTAAAGATAATCGGGGCCTCGTTTTTCTCCAGTTCTTTGGCCTTTTGGAAGGCCTTTTGCGCCTCCCCCGTGCGGCCGATCAACAGGGCCAGACGCCCGATACTGGCCCAGGCCCGGGAATTTTTCGGCTGCCGCTTCAAAATACGGCGATAAAGGCCCATGGCCTTGGAGTATTGCTTTTCCTTTTCCAGCACTGTCCCCAGGTCGAACATGGCCGGCACAAAATTGGGATCCAGTCTGAGGACCCGGTTCAGTTCCTTCTTGGCCTCTGATAGTTGATCCATCTCCAGATAAATGCGCCCCAGATAATAGTAACCCACCAGCAACCTGGGCTCCTGGCGCAACAGTTCCTGGATGGCGCGGATGGCCTTGCCAAAACGCCGCTGCTGGGCATAAAGGGTAGCCAGGGACAGGCGGGCTTCCTTATTTTCGGGGTCCAGCACCAGGATACGTTCGTATTCGGAGGTGGCCTCTTGCAGCTGATTCAGACCGACGTGCAATCCCGCCAGAATAAAATGGGCCTCCGGCTGCTTGGGGTCGATCCTTAAAGCCCGGTTCACATGGTCCAGGGCCTTCTTCACTTCTCCCATGCGCTGATATAGAGCCGCCAGTTCGGTCTCCATCTGCGCCGACTCGGGATCGTATTTCAAAGCGTCTTCGTACTCTTTGACTGCGCCCTCGGCATTCTCCGCCAGCAGATATTGTTGGGCTCGCAAGTAGTGGTAATATGCCTCGCTTCTTGAAGGCTCCACTCCTGTTTCTCCGGGGATTTCCCCCGGGTGGACCCCCATCCACTGACAGCCTCCCAATCCCACAACCAGCAACAACAGCAGGCCCCAGATTAAGCCGGCCTTGGGAGCGGGCCAGGCCCTGACAATTATCCCCATTAGCTGATAATTCCTCTCGTTTCTAAATACAATTATTAAGACTCATCAATATAGAAAATACATCGTCCCCTGGGCCGGTCTTCTTCAGGCTAATCGCTCATGGGGGTTTGATAATCTTCCCAATCCGGGATTTCGTTCTTCAGATAGTGGCGCAACTTCTTGATCATCCGGTCCTCGATCTGGCGCACTCTTTCCCGGGAGATCTGGTGGCGGGCCCCGATTTCCTGCAGGGTCAAGGGATGCTCCGCCAGCAGCCGCAAATGTAAAATGTCCAGTTCCTTCTCATTCAGGTCTTTCTTGAATTCTTCCAGTTTCCGCCGGAAGAGGTTCTTTAATTCCCGCTCGGCCAGGGCTTCTTCCACCTGGGGTTCCGTGGCCGGCAGGAAATTCTTGTGATATTCATCCGAGCCTTCCTTCAGAGGCGCATCCAGGGAGAGTTCCCAACCACCCAGGCGTTGGTCCATCTCAATGACTTCTTCTTCCCGCACCTGCAGGGTTTCCGCCAACAGCTTGGGGCCTGGCTCAAAGCCCATGGCCCGGAGCTTTTCTTTCTCCCGCCTCAGGTTGTAGAACAATTTCCGCTGGGATTGGGTGGTGCCGATTTTCACCAGCTTCCAGTTGTCCATGATGAACTTGAGAATGTATGCCTTAATCCAAAATGAGGCGTAATAGGAGAGTTTGATGCCCCGGTAGGGGTCGAATTTCTTGATGGCGTGCATCAGGCCGATATTGCCTTCCTGGATCAGGTCCAGGAGGTTTTTCATCCAGAACTTTTGAAATTCCAGGGCGATTTTAATGACCAGGCGCAGGTTGCTGGAAATCAGCCGGTAGCCCGTTTCCTGGTCTTTGGTTTCATGATAATGGAGGGTCAGGCTTTTTTCTTCGTCGGGGGTAAGGAGGGCAAAGCGGTTGGCTTCCCGGATATAGCGCTGCAGCAGGTCCAGTTCCACCGGCACCGGCAGTGAGGCTTCTTCCTGGGCCTCATCGAGGGCTTCCTCGTGGACCCCGGCTTCCTCCGGCTCCAGGATTTCCGGCAATTCCCGGTTATAGTCGTCTTTGTGGTCCAGGTCAAACTGATCGTTCACTGAGATCTTCCTGGCTGCAGGTTGCCGGTTTACCAGTGGAGGCGCACGGGAATGCCCCGCTGGTGGAGATAGTCTTTTATTTCTTGGATGCTATAAGTGCCATAGTGGACCATGGAAGCGATGAGCGCGGCGTCGGCCCGGCCCGCGGTCAGCACCTGGCATAGATGCTCGGGCGTGCCCGCACCCCCGGAAGCGATGACCGGAATGGACACTGCTTCGGAAATCATCCGGGTCAGAGTCAGCTCATAGCCCGCCTGGGTGCCGTCTGCGTCAATGGAATTGAGGCAGATCTCGCCCGCGCCCAGCCGTTCCGCTTCTTGGGCCCACCAGAGAGCGTCGATGCCCATGTGGGTGCGGCCGCCGTGGATTACCATCTCGTAGCCGGACGGAATGGCCTCCGAGACTTCCACTTTTTTCACATCCATCCCCAGGACAATGCACTGGCTGCCGAAATCCCTGGCCCCCGCGGCAATCAGATCGGGCTCCAACACCGCCGCGGTGTTGACGCTGACCTTTTCCGCCCCGGCCAGGAGCACGGCCCGCATATCCTGGAGATTGCGGATGCCGCCGCCCACGGAGAAAGGAATGAGAATGGCCGCGGCCACCCGCCGCACCACCTCAATCATGATGTCCCGGCGGTCGCTGGATGCGGTGATGTCGTAGAACACCAGCTCATCGGCTCCGGCTTCATAGTAATGCCGGGCCATGGCCACCGGGTCGCCGATATCCACGTTGTTCTGGAACTTGATGCCCTTGGTAGTGCGGCCGTCCCGCACGTCCAGGCAAGGGATGATTCTCTTACTCAGCATGGGACCCCGTCCCAGGCCAGGAAATTCTTCAGGAGCTGTAACCCGAAACGGCCGCTCTTTTCCGGGTGAAACTGGGTGGCTACCAGGTTGCGCCAGCCGATGACGCTGGAAAAAGCGGCACCATGCTCCGTGACCCCCAGAACCATGTCTTCCTGGGCCGGAGCGGGGTAATAACTGTGCACAAAATAATATTCGGCGCTCTCCGGCAACCCTTGAAAAATCGGATGGTCCCGGAGAAACCGCACCTGGTTCCAGCCCATGTGGGGAATCTTCAAGCCTGCCTGGCGGGAAAGCGCCCGGGTGCGCCCGGGGAGGAGCCCCAGGCACTGGGTGTTGTCATTTTCGTCGCTGTATTCCAGGACCACCTGGGCTCCCAGGCAGATGCCGAGAATAGGCACCCCGGCGTCAAAAGCCGCCTTGAGAGCCCGATCCAGCTGCAGTTCCCGGAGGATGGCCATGGCTGTGCCCGCCGCGCCCACCCCGGGGAAGACGATGCGCTCGGCCCGGGCCACCACCGCCGGGTCCTGGGTCACTTCCCCCGCCACTCCCAAGGCTTTCAAAGAACGCACCACACTGGTGAGGTTCCCGGCCCGATAATCTATGATCACCACCATAAGGGGTCTGACTTTCCTAGAAAATTCCCAACCTAGAGAATCTATCAATCCCACGCCCCTGAGTCAATATGAGACCTGGAAAAAGGTCCTCCCTAAGAAGAGGAATATGCAGATAAAACAGCCTTCACCCAACGGCCTGTTGCCGGGGCAGACGCCTGTTCCAAACTCCTTGCTGTCCCAACCTCAATATTGGTAATCGTCATTTTACACACCAGCGTTATTTAAGATGATTGGTGGAATTTTACAAAAAATATTAGCTGATAACCTTTCTTAAAGATTAGAGATCGGCAGTAGTTGCAGGCCGATTGGCGTTATTTTGCTGCTAAACTGCCTCTGTATCGAAATTTTATTTGCATCCCTCCACATTTTCAGGCAAAATAGGGACTTAGAGAACTTCTGGGAGGGGGAGCCTTATGGCCGGAGCTGCTGCTGCGGAAGGGCCCCAGAAGGGCAAACACAAGCACCATTTCCTGGTGGGCGTGGCGCTCACCATCGGCTTGGTGGTGATGCTGGCTCTGTTCAGCCACCGGGGCCTGTACCGGATTTATCGCTTGAGCCAGGAGCGCCAGTCTCTGGACCAGGAAACCGCCCGTCTGGCCGCGGAAAACAGTCGGTTGGCCCGCACCATCGACCGCCTGCAACACGACCCGGAGATGATTCAGGATCTCATCCGCCGGGAACTGAATCTCGTTAGAAAAAACGACATTATTATCCAGTTGCCCCAGGCGGCCGGGAAAAATCAAGCCCAAGCGCCCCCGCGTCTCCAGGCCGGCTCCCGACGTCCTCAACCCGGAGCAGGAGGTAAAGATGACCGAACAAGGAGTCTCTCCGGAGCTCCTCAAAGAGCGCCTGGAACGGGAGCCCTGCGCCGGGGCGATGCACCTGCTGGCCGAAACTTATTATCAACAGGGCCAGTATCCCCAGGCAGCGACGGTCAGCCGCCAGGCTCTTTCCCGGTACCCTGAGAATCTGGAACTCCGCCTGCTGCTGGGACAATCCCTGGCCTCCCTGGGGGAGTATGACGAGGCCGAGGAGATCCTGAAGCCCCTGGTGGAAGAGATCGCCCACCTGGGAGAGGCCTTTAACACCCTGGACCATCTTTATCAAGGACAGGGCCGGGCCGCAGCCGCCCAGCAGGCCGGAGAACTTTACCGCCTCCTGCTGGCGGGACTCGCAGCCCTGTTTAAAGGCGAAGAACCCCTCGTCCCGCCCCCGGCGCCGCCGCCGGCCGAGGATGACCGCAGACGCCGCCACCTGGCCCGGACCCTGGCAGCCCTGGAGAAATGGCGGCAGGCCCTGCAATCGAACTGAAAGGAATTCACCACAGAGACACAGAAAACACAGAGGTGCACAGAGAAGACATTTTCCCTGGCTTGAAAAAGCCAGGGAAAAAATATTTTTTCTCTGTGAATCTCCGGGTCCTCTGTGTCTCTGGGGTGAAAATCTTTATATTATTCAAATTAAGAAAGGTTAAGTTTCTATGTACAGCACTGCCGAATTCAAGAAAGGCCTAAAAATCGAGATCGATGGCTCGCCCTTCACCATCGTTGATTTTCAGCACGTCAAACCCGGAAAAGGCGGCGCGTTCGTGCGCACCAAATTGAAGAACCTGCTCACCGGCCGGGTGCTGGACCAAACCTTCCGTTCCGGGGAGCGGGTGAAGAAACCGGATCTGATGGAAAAGGAGATGCAGTATCTCTACCGGGAAGGCGACAGATACTGCCTGATGGATAATGAGACTTACGAGCAGATCATGCTCACCGCCGAGCAGGTGGGCGAGGCAGTCGAGTTCCTGGTGGAAAATATGAACCTGAAGGTCCTCATTTTCAACCAGCAGCCGGTGGCCGTGGATCTGCCCAATTTTGTGGAACTGACCGTGGCCCAGACCGAGCCGGGGGTGCGGGGCGATACCGCCACCGGCGGCACCAAGCCCGCCACCCTGGAAAGCGGGGCGGTGATCCAGGTGCCTCTGTTTATCAATGAGGGGGACCGGCTGAAGGTGGATACCCGCACCGGGAGTTACATCGAGCGCGTGAAATAGGTCAGGCCATTCGCACCAGCACCACGTAGCGCTTCACTCCGAAGCGCACGGCCTTTTGTCTGGACTTCATGAAGACATCCACCTTGTTTTTCATTCTCGGGTGCATGCGGTCCTGAAACTCGAAAACCCCCATGCCTTGCAGCATTACCTGGTCCCCAAATTTCAGATTTAAATTCTTTTCCACATCACGGCTGACCGCCAACATGCCTTCGGAGACCTTCACGCCCGAGGTGGTGTAACCCACGGGGGTATTCTTACAGTACACCCGGGGATAATAGGCCGTGACCGTGACAATGGACATGGAAACACTCATGGTCGGCCGCGGCCAACCTAGCAAACTTACCAAAATACCTAGCAGACAATAGAGCGCTATCTTTCGCATACGTCCCTCTCTTTCAAAGAGGTTGATGGATATTTATTGAGTTTTGGGTTGAGGAAAAATTGAGAAAGGGAAAACTTAGGTAAACTTCGGACCTGAGCCGGGTGCTGCCTGTGCCGGTAGATTGCGCTGATCAGCTCCGGGGCCGTCCTTCCAAGAGGCGTCATTGCTGCTTCTTGGGGCTCTGGCCAGTTTCAGATCCCTCCGTTTTTTTACCGGGGCTGAAGCGTACCAGCTGAGGCTATCCACGCGGGCTCTCGAAAATTTATGTGACTTATAGCACGAGCTCAAAAGGCTGTCAAGAAAAAAAAATCGGCAAATAAAGTAACTAATTAATATTACTTATATAATAACATAGAAAATGCGGCACTATTCCTTGCCGGGGCAGGTTTGCCGGTCAATTAAATTTTATCTCCTCAAAAGTGGAGCTATTTCCCTGAAATAACCATTATTTTGCTATTAAGTGGGAGAAATATTTTGGAAGAATTTATTATTCTGAGAAATTGTTGATAATAGCCATTATATATAATTATCTTAGATAGTTATATCTATTATTTATTTACCCCCGGAAACACCGGTTCCTCGCGCCAAAACTTTAATTTTTTAGGAGATAAAGATATCTCCCCCCACCCTCTCTTCACAGGGAGGTGTAGGGGTATGGTTTAATTAAGAGTGGGGAATGAAAAGGACAGAAGAGGATTTAAAGCGAATCGCCAAAAATTTTTTCGTTGATGGGGGCACGACCTGCTGTGCCCTTTGCTGTGCCCGGGGTTAAGGGCACAGCAAGCTGTGCCTACCACCTTCCGAATTTTTAATGAGAGCAAGATAGGAGGCCAAGGCCATCACAACCCGGCCGCAAACCCCGATAGCCGCATCGGTGCCAGGCGGCGCATGGTCTGGCCGGACCCCGACCCCAAACCGTCAATCCTGGTAACCCGCTGACCGCGGGTTCTCAAACTCCTCAGGAGCCCCCGAAGCCCAGGGTCACCTGCCCGGCCTCCACCAGAACCGGCACTTTCCGGACACCCTTGGTGAGTTTCAGCATATCTTCCAGGGCCTGGGGATCTTCCCGCACGTCCCGAAAATCGACCTTCACCCCTTCCTTTGCTTTGGCCTCCCGGGCCCGGGTGGTAAAGGGTCAGGTCTGTTTGCCGTAAATAGTCACCTCTTTAGACATTTTCCCTCCTAGCGGCTCTCGAGAAAAAAAACCTTTACATAAAGGAAATCCACCATGTTCAAAATCACCAGGGGGTTTTCGGAAATGGTGTATTGCACCCCTTCGAACCGGGGATTGACCTTTTCCTTCACATGGTCCAGGACCTGCTGAGGCACCCGGGGATTTTGCGGGCAGGCCCGCTGCAAGAAGGTCGTAAACACCTGGGCCCGGCGTAACACCAGACTTTTGGTTTCCTCCCGGAGCTTGACCCTCAGGGGTTTCAACGCGTCCTCGAAGAAATCGCCGATATCCTCGAATTTTTGCTTGATTCGGGAGAAACTCCATTGCCGCAGGCTGCGGTATTCGTTGGCGGCATCGCTCGTCAGGCCGTCGGTGGTCAGGGTGACGATATTGATGCCAGGCACATTGGGGGCATTGGCCGGCAGGTTGACGATCTTGACGGCCAGCTCCGGGTATTGCCGGTTGGTAATAACGAAGTCCCGACTGAAGCGCTGTCCCGGGCGGTCATAGGTGTGGGAGTCGGACACCACCCAGCCGTCCTTTTCCAGGCCTTGAAGCAAGGGGCCCGCTTTGGGAATGAGGCGCTGGATCTCGGCAAAAGTGCCGGTGGTTACCGCACCTCGCTCCTCTTTATAGCCACCCTCTTCCGGCCCCGGCGGCGGCTCCGGCGTCATCCTGGGTTCGGGCGGGGTCTCCCCGGTCACCCGGGTTTCTGGGGCAGGCTGCGCCTGCCGCATCTGGGGGGCACTGGGATCAGGAGTCAAACCCAGAGTGAACAGCACCTGCCCGGCTGCGCCGGCACTGCTCCGGCGCCAAAATTTATAGGGTTGTTCCGGGTAAAGCTCCAAAACGATCTTCACCCCACTGCCGGGGGAAGACTCGGTGACCACCTGCTCCACCAGCAGGTCATCTCCGGCCATCACCCTGGGCAGCCGCCCGGCCTGGGCCTGGGGAAATTCCACCACCAGTTGTGGTTTCCCGCGCTCGGACCGGGTGGAAATCCTGGGTTCGGCGGCCCGGCTCAACACCACAGTAAGCATGGTGTTTTCTTCCACCCGGCTCAACCCCACCCGGCGCACTTCCAGCGCCGCGTTGCGCCCCCAGGCGGCATCCGCCCCGGGCATCAGCCCCAGACAGAGGCAGAGTATCCCGACCCAACCGATCTTCCTTAACCATACTTTGCTGTGAGAAAACATAAGCCGAATGGTTCAGCCTCCTTCCGGAACCCGTCTAAAATTCACGCAGGAACCGGGGGGACAGCCGGGGTGCCAGTCCGCGGTCATGTCCGCGGACAGCAGCTTGCCGCCGTTGCCGGGAGTGACGATGAGGATGGCGCCGGTCTTGGTGTAAATCCAGATCCTGCCTTCATTTACCATCCAGGTGAACTCCGTGGATTTCCCGGCATGGGTCCAGGTCCCTTTGCCATCCTCTTTGAGTTCGAGATCAACGTAGTTCTTGCCGGCAAAGGGCTCCACGGAGCGATACTTCCCCGCGAAGGGGGAGCGGGACTCCCCACAACTTCCCAGGGCCAGGCAAACCATGATGAGACCAAGGACTGCGGTCAACTTCAAAAGGTCTTTCTTCATATTTGTCTATCCCGCAAAGTAAACCCTCCCCGATCCAAGACAAATAACCGATCGTAGAGGAAGATTTGAACACACATGACCAGCATCCCTGCGTTTTTGGTAACTTTCCACCAGTTTACCGGCTCCCCAACTTCCCCGACACAGCCGCAGTTGATGGGGAGATGATGAAAGATGGCATCCACCAGCCCCACAATAAAGATGATATTCATGGCCGCGATCAGGGTGGCCGCGGCCCTGGTGCGGATGCCCAGGATCAAGAACAATCCCACCACCAGTTCCGCCCACGGCAGGACCAGGGCCCACAGATTCACCCCAAAGGAGGGCATCATGCCGTAATCCACCACGTTCAAGGCAAAGACCGCAGGGCGCATGATTTTGCTCAGCGCGAAGGAAACAAAAATGAACCCCAGGAGAATCCGGCCGGCCACTGCCAGATAAGGGCTGCGCCAGATGGGCGGGATGAGAAGGAGCAAAAAGATGCCCACCGGCAGCCACTCCATATAGCCGGGTATACCCAGCGGCAGGGCGGGAGGTGTCTTGGGCTCCTGGCCCTCCAGGGGAAAAGCCTGCTGCCAGCCTTGGTAATCCCGGAGCGTCACCACATGCTCCATGCCCTTGGTTTTCAGTAACCGGGCCAGTTCGAGGTCGAAACGCCGGCTGAACGAGCCGCCGTACACGATGATGGTCTTATCCTTCGCCCCCTCCGTCTGGGCCACCGTGAACTGGAACAAGGGATACATCAGATCGAACAAGATCAGGGGCAGGTTCGTAGCCCCCTTGATATGCTGCTGGTTATAAAACGCGCTTTTCCTGGCGTCAACGACGATGGCCCCATTCTTTTGATACAATTCCCGGGCCTGGGTCAAAGTAATTTCGGGGACATCGCTTTTCTGACCCCATCCGTGAATCAAGGGAATCCGGTTGTCATTGTAAATATTGACCACCAGGGCGAGGATGATGCTCAAGCCGATCATCAGGACATAGTCGAACCAGGAGACCTGGCGCAGTTTGACCTGGTGCACCACCTCACTTTCCAGACGCCGGTCCCCGACCACGAGCCACTGGGAGAGCTGATGAATGATATGCCGGGCCAGTTGGGGGTTGTGATCCAGCAGATGGTCAAACTCATCTTTGGAGACCTTGATCAGCCGCGCCTCTTCCATGGCCTCCACGGAGGCGGTTCGAGGCTGGCCGGTCACCAGGGCCACCTCTCCGAAATATGACCCGCTGGACAGCTCGGTCAAATCGGTGCGAATGCCTTCCACACTCTCCCGGAAGACCTTGACCCGGCCGGCCTGGATCACATAGAAAAACTCCGGAGTCTCCCCCTGGGTGACGATGCGCTCGCCCGCCTGGACGACCACCTCCTGCCCCAATTGGCACAGTTTCAGCCCGTCCACCACTCTATCGGTGGAGCGTTTCTCTTCTTCAGCCATCTTGCCCTTCCTCTGCCCCGAATCTCACGTCCGGGCCGGAACCGGAGATTACCACAAAGATGTTTAATTCTTTTACCATAGTAACCCAGAGAAAGGAACTCTCTGGGGCCTAGTAAATCAACTTCTCCCGCCCTCCCCTGCTGTTTGTTCTATCCTCGCGCCTGACAAAATATTTGCCCTTCCCCACCATTTTCTCATTTTGAAAAAATATTATCATGGCTTATGAGCCTTCTCTCAATGAGAGAATTTTCTCAAGTTTCCCTCCCCACGGTCGCCAGTGCTTCAAAATATTAATAATTATTTCAATTGGTTATAAATTTTTTTCTTTTCTCTTTTTGGCAAGCCCCTTGCATCTTCACCCCGTGGATCAAATCTGCGAACTTCAGTGAGGTACTCAAAAATATATGTCGCCTTTTAGAATTCTTTTCTGGTCCCCGCGTAAATGGGGGCAGAATCAAGAAGAGCAACTTGAAAGACGCGTCCAAATCCTGGACCAGATATTGAAGATACTGGTCCCTGCGGCTCTGCTGCTCTGCCTGGTGCTTTCCATCAAATTCGGCTCCTTCAACGGCTACCTGCAGCTCATGAGCCGCCAGAGTTTCGCCACCCCTTTAATGACCCTGGGCGCGGGCTTCACCCTGGCCTACCTGGCCTTCCAGATGGTGCGCACCGTGCTTTGGTGGCGCTATAAACCTTATCCCCTGCCCCAGGGCCCCCTGCCCCGGGTCACCGTCATCGTCCCCGCTTTCAACGAAGGGCCCATGGTGGAACAGGCCCTTTATTCCGCGGCTGCCAGTGATTATCCTGCCGACCGTTTGGAAATCATCTGCATTGACGACGGTTCCAAAGACGACACCTGGTTTTACATCGACCGGGCTCGTCAACGCCATCCGGACCTGATCAAAGCCATCCGCTTCCCCAAAAACCGGGGTAAGAAAGAAGGCCTTTACGCCGGGTTCACCCAAGGCACGGGCGATTTCTTCGTCACCATCGACTCCGACAGCATTATTGCGCCGGATACCATCAAGCAGGTTATCGCGCCCATGCTCCAGAACCCCATCATCGGCGCGGTGGCCGGCAACGTCAAGGTCTACAACCGGGCCCGCTGCCTGCTCGCCCGCATGCTGGCCGTGCGCTTCGTCCTGGCCTTCGATTTCCTCCGGGCCTCCCAATCCATGTACGGCGCGGTCACCTGCACACCCGGAGCCTTGTCCGCCTATCGCCGGGACGCCCTGACCAATATCCTGGAGGAATGGCGGCAGCAGACCTTCATGGGCCAACCCGCCAATATCGGCGAAGACCGGGCCTTAACCAACTGCGTCATGCGCCAGGGGTTTTATATTACTTACCAGCGCACTGCGGTAGTCCATACCACCGTGCCCCAGACCTACCGGGGCCTCTGCCGCATGTATCTCCGCTGGGACCGCAGCAACTTCCGGGAATCCTGGGTGCAGCTCTTCTTCATCTTCTCCAATTACCGGAAAAGAGACCGGGTGCTGCCCATCATCGACTTCTTCATCACCCAGATCGAGTTCCCCCTGACTTACCTCTTCCTGGGACTGCTCTTCATGTCCTTCTTCATCTACCCCTTCGTCATGGTGAAATTCTTTGCGGGCCTGGGGGTCATCACCATGGTCTACATGTTTTACTATATTTACCAGGAGCGCGACCTGGAGTTCATCTACGGCATCCTCTACTCCTACTTCGCGTTCTTCTTCCTCAACTGGGTCCAGCCCTATGCGTTCATCACGCTGAGAAACGACCGCTGGTTGACGCGCTAACGCCCGCTTCCGGGATTAATATATAGAAAAAGGGGGTTCGGCATGATCTGCCGAACCCCCTTTTTTTAGCCGGACAAGGACTGCGGGCCGGAGGCACCGGCTTCTGGTCCTAACAGTTCCAAGTTGAGCCCTCTGCGAAAGTCCTCCAAATTTGTCATTCTGAGGAAGCGGAGCGACCGAAGAATCTCAAGCATACTAAGTAAATACGAGATTCTTCACTCCGCTGCGCTCCGTTCAGAATGACAGAAAAAGGACTTTCGCAGAGGTCTCAAGTTCCAGGTTCCAAGTTAATATAATAGCCTGCCGGCCACAGGCAACTGTCTTCTGCCCCCTAATCCCTAACCCCTAACCCCTGCCTTAAAAACTTGCCCGCGTAGCCCGTAAGTTCCACATACCCCAGGCCAGTGATAGGTTGTTGCTGCCCGCATTGCCCCTCCACTTTCACCTGGCCTTCCCAGTAGGTGATGGCCCCGGCTTCTCCGGCCCTAATTTCCTGGTCCGCCAGGGTGGGGGTGAGGGTCAGGCTGTAGCCCGCACTCGGGATTTCCAGCTTCCAGCCCGCGGGGTAGACCGCCTGACTGTGGGGGGATTTCCAGGTAGCGGTGGGGGTGATCTGGAAGTCAGCCAACTTTAGGTGCCGGACCTGGCCCTGGGGGTCAACCAGGGTGCCGGAGGACGCGGGGTCGATGGAACCGTCCCGGCGGCGCAGAAGATAGAGCATCACTTCCCGGCCATCGTCCAGTTGCAGGGCGAACCAGTCCCAGCCCGTCTGTTCCGGGGCCAGCGTCTGGGTGAAGAACTCGTGGTCCATCCAGGAGGAGCCGGTCACTTCCAGGCTGCGTTCCCCCAGGGTAAGGCGGCCCTTGGTGTCCAGGCGGGTGAGGGAGAAATAGTAGCTGGCTGCCGCGCTTAGAGCCGCTTTGCGGCTGAAGCCGTTCTCCCCATGCAGCGCCGGCGGCTTCCGCGGGGTCAGGGTCAGGTTCAGTCCCAGGCCCTCGTCCCGGGCCTGGAGATGATGCGTGTCACCCTCCATCTGCGCCCGCCAGGATTCGATCCAGACCTTGAGGCGGCCTTCATCTGCTCCCGCCAGCCCCAGCGCCCCCCGGTTCGCCTTTTCCCGGAAGAGAAACCTTTTGCGGGTGATGTCGCTTAAAGCCAGGTGGGCGAAATATATAGTGTGAAGCGCCCAGGCGGAGCGGGCCCGGGGGTCGGGTTGGCGCACGCCCGCCCGGAAGAAGGTGAGTTGATACCCGAAGGGCTCCCCCTCCTTAGAGCGCAGATGGCCGGTGTAATACCACCACTCGGTTTTGTAGCGCAGATGGGCCCCATGGTCCCGGGGAAACGCAAACACCCGCCCCGGCTTAGGGATTTCGAACTCGGGCCCGGCCGCGGCCAGGGGAGAAGCTGACATTATTAATAGAATAATAAGAAAGCAAAAGCTTATCAGCCCATGCAAAATCCCTTTTTCTGTCATCCTGAACGCAGTGAAGGATCTCACCGCTACGGAAATAAGAGATTCTTCGCTGCGCTCAGAATGACAATTTGGGACGAGTTGAGGTTTTGGACAGGCTTCAAAGAAAGCAAAGGACCGAGGAAAGGGAGGTTTTCTTCCTCTCGTTCCCAAGTTGCACTTGGGAACGCCATTATTTGCCAAGCTTGGCTTGGCCTGGAGAAGGCCAAAAGCAAAGCTTATGGCAAGTTTTCTCCTTCTCGTTCCCAAGTGGCGACCTCTTCGAAAGCCTTTGTTCCTGTCATTCTGAACGGAGCGAAGCTTCGTTGCGAATCTCGCAGTTTCTTCTCGTTCCCAAGTTGCACTTGGGAACGCCAGTGCTCGCCAAGCTTGGCTTGGCCTGGAGAAGAACCATAGCAAAAATTATGGCAGGTCTATCATAAACGCGGCGTAGTCCCCTCTTCCCCCCTCCCCCTTCAAGGCATATCCTTACCCACAAGTTTTTATCACTGGTGGCGCAGCCTTTCCAGGCTGCGCCGAACAACCTGCGCAGGCTGGAAAGCCTGCGCCACCAATGCGTCCCTAAATCAACTGGTTACGGACTTGTGGGTAATGATGATCCCTTCAAGGGGGGAGGGCCGGGGTGGGGGTGGCGTCAGCGGACCACCCCACGCACGCGCGACCCGGCTCCCCCTTAATCAACCTCTTTCCCTTCATAAATATGGGCCAGGACCCGGCGGCCTTCCACCTGCGCCGGGATGATGCTGCGCTGATAGGCCTCCCCTTCGAAGGCATCCAGTTCCGGAAATTTCTCCGGCAGGGCTGGGGACGTCAACAGCCAGGCCGGGTGCTCCTCACCCTCCGGGTCCCACCTAAAGGCCTTGAACCCGTACCACTGCCCCATGCGCCCCCGGATAACGCACCGCTCCCAGGTCCCTCTAAGGCCCGCCAGCAGAAAGTTATTCACCTCCCCCGGAGCCAGGGTACCGTAGACGATGAGGCGGTGCTCGGAATTATCTTCCAAGGGGATACCTGGATTAGCGCAAATATTTGGCCAAGCCTTCTTTAAACGCCACCGCTTCTAACCCAAAATCCTGATAAAAGGCCTTGGGGTCGCAGGTGTTGCCTTCGAGGAGCATCCGGATCTGGCCGGTGGTCAGGGGGAACCAGGGGAAGCGGCCGCAGAGACCGGTGAGAATACGCAGGCTCCAGACCATGACGTGGACTTTCAGGACCTTGCAGCCCAGGACTTGGGCCAGGGTGTCGATGATCTCATTGAAGGTGAGGGGCTCCGGCCCCCCCACTTCATAAATGCGGTTTTCCGTGTGGGGCAGTTCCAGGGCCAGGGCAAAGGCTGTGGCGATGGTGGTCACCGGCACCGGCTGCATCTGATATAAACCATTGCCCACCACCGGCACCATCCGCAAGGTCTTGATCTGCCGGGCCAAGAGATTGAGGGATTGGTCCTCCGGCCCGTAGATCACCGAGGGACGGAAAATGGTGTAGGGAATGCCGGACTGCTGCACCAGTTCATCGGCCCGGAAATTGGTAAGATGATAGGGGTCCGCGGGCGCGGGCCGGGCCCCCAACGCGCTCATCTGCAGAAAGCGCTTAACCCCCGCGTCCCGGGCCGCATTGACCAAATTCTCCGTGGCCTGGACGTGCACTTTCTCAAAGGTCACTCCCCGGCCCGGAAACTCCCGGATAATCCCCACCAGATTGATCACCGCAGCGCAGCCCTGGACCGCCGCGGCCACGGCTGCGGCCTCCAACACGTCCCCGGCGGCAATTTCCGCCCGCCCCCGGTCCGCCAGCTTCCCTTCCGACCCGGGCCGCACCAGACACCGCACCTCATGGCCCCGGGCCAACAACTCCCGGATTACATAACCCCCAACAAAGCCGGTACCGCCGGTTACTAATACGCGCATATAAATCCTCGGGATTAGCGCCGCCGCCCCAGGCGGTTGCGGAGGGCCAGAAGAAACAAAGCCGCCTGGCCGGGAATGAACAAGACGCTCAATCCCGCTACCAGCTTGCCTGCAAAGCCCACTGGCTCGGCCCAGGTAAGCCGCTGAAGTGTCACTTTCTGCAACAAGTAGAAGAAAGAATTTCCGAAATTGGCGCTATGTTTGGGGTCTATGATTTCCAGGCCAGCCCATGCCAGGAAGCACGTAAAGATCATAAAAAAAGCGGCCAGCCAGCCCAAGGCCCAGATAGGGCGCTCGCCGTAGCCGCTTAAGACCCGGTAGAGATTGTTCCAATAGAAGGGAAACCAGCGCCATTTGCTGGCCCGGCGGTGCATCTCCATTTCGCCATAATGGAAGTCGCCAGAGTTCTTAAAATCCCCTTGGTTTTCGTAGTTAATTTTTAGATTGCGATAAAGTCGCTCCACTTCACCATAATAATTCGTGCAAGATGCAGAAGGATATTTCTTTTCGCTTTCTCTTAATAATATTTCATCATAGATTGTTTGACGGCTGCGATAATGATGCCATTTCACATGCTGAAATTCTATCCGTCGAAGATCACTTCCCTCAAACGAGATATGGGCCAGGGAAAGGTCACGGAGGACCAAAACCGCTTTTGGGCTTATTTCCGGAAAATTAAAAATAGCTTTAAAAAGGAGTTGATTGTTCACATCCGCTGGAGGATTAATCTCGCGGAATGACATCCAGCCGTAAATTTTGACTCTAAGAAAATTAGCCTCTTTAATAAAGGTAGTTTTGTAAAAATTGGCCTCTTTTTCAAAAGTAGCCCATGAAAAATTGGCCTCGCCCCAGAAGGTTGCTCCGCGAAAATCAACCAATTCCTTAAAAATGACCATGGAAAAATTAGCGAAATTAAAAATCGCCTTATGAAAATTAGCTTCCCCCATAAATATGGCGTTTTCGAAATTGACAGGTTTGCTAAATTCCCTGGTCTTGAAAAAGTTCAATGGATCAAAACGGCCAGGGAAACAAACCCCACTAAAATCGTAATAGTTAGCTTCTTCCTGTTGCCACAGAGCCAGGATCGCTTCATGAAAAACCTTTGGGTCTTTTCCTTGATTTTGGGAATGTAAAATACAGCAACTGTCGGAGTCGCCATCCATGACGCGGTTATTGCATTGAATATTAGGAAATTTCTGATGAATTTGGCAATTCTGCATGAAACCACATGGTCCTTTTCCAAGGAGTTGGTGGGCAGTGCTTACCCTAAATTCCCCTTGTTTATAAAGGGAAGGGCGTTATTTGCCTTTTTCCAGCACCACCACCGCCAGGGCCTGGTCGTTTTCGTCGGTGAGGGTGAGGTGCATGCCCGTGATACCCTCTTCTGCGCAAAGCTCCGCGGCCCGGCCGCTGATTACCAGATCAGGCTTGCCCCGGGGATTGGGCACCACTTCCACCTCCCGCCAGCGGATGCCGCCCTGGCGCAGGCCCACGCCCAGGGCCTTGGAGAAGGCCTCTTTGGCCGCGAAGCGCAGGGCCAGCATGCTTGCTGCCCGGACCTTGCCCTGGCAGTGGGCGATTTCCCGG
>JAKAGH010000275.1 GCA_021817645.1 Deltaproteobacteria bacterium | reverse complement strand
TTTTTTGTCACCCGGCAGAAGAGCAATGCCCGCTATCGGGTGTTGGAGCGGCGTCCCGTCAACGCCAAACTGGGGTTGGTGTCAGATGAGACTATCCAGCTTACCGGCGCTAAGGCTCGAGAGTGTCCCAAGCCATTGCGCCGCATCGTTTACCAGGACCTGGAAACCGACAAAACTTATGTGTTCCTCACCAATCACTTCCGGCTGGCGGCCAAGACCATCGCCGATATCTATAAGGAGCGCTGGCAGATAGAGATCTTCTTCCGTTTCATCAAGCAGAATCTGAAGATCAAGGCCTTCATCGGCAACTCCGAGAACGCCGTGCTGAGCCAAATATATGCAGCCCTCAGCGTTTATCTTTTGCTTTGCTACACCAAGTTCCTCTGTAACTTGAGCGTTACTTTACAAAACCTCATACGTATCTTGCAGCTCAACCTGTTTCGCACCTGCTCCTTGCAGGAACTCTTTGAACCATCCGGCCCACTGCCGGATAATATTAATGCTAACAGTCAGTTACGCCTCATTTGGGCTTAACCGGACAGAAATGGTGCTATCCATAATTTTCATTTCGGCATGGGTGGGGCCACCGCCATCATGGTGGACCGGAACAGCTCCTTCGGCCTGAGCACCAATTATTACGTCTTGCCTGGAACCTCGGGCATTCAATGGGGAATTAACGCCGGCAGCCCCTAAAACCATTTGCTGTTTACTAGTACTTCCCGGGACCACTCCCTGGGAGCCTGCGCCGAGGCTCTCAGTCTCTTCTCTCAAAAAAATATTTCCAATAAAAAAGGCGGGCAAAGCCCGCCTTGCATCGTCTGAGGATGAGGCTGGGGAAGAGGCCATGATCTACAGGCGGGACACCTGTTCCTCTGACCCCTGACCCCTGACCCCTGACCCCTGTTTTTAGTACATGCCTTCCATGCCGCCCATGCCGCCCATGCCGCCGCCGCCCATAGGAGGCATCGGCGCTTCTCTCTTGGGCTTTTCGGCCACCATGGCTTCGGTGGTGATGAGGAGTCCGGCCACCGACGCCGCGTTCTGGATGGCGTAGCGGGTCACCTTGGTAGGATCGATGACGCCTGCGGCCAGCAGATCTTCGTACTTGCCGGTGTCGGCGTTGAAGCCGTTGCCGCCTTTTTCGGCCTTAACGTGCTCGGCCACCACGGAACCCTCGAAGCCGGCGTTATTGGCGATCTGACGGATAGGCTCTTCCAGGGCCCGCTTGATGATGTTGACGCCCATGCCTTCATCGTGACCCAGCTTCAAGACATCCAAAGCCGGCGCGCAACGCAGCAGAGCCACACCGCCGCCGGGCACGATACCCTCTTCCACCGCGGCGCGGGTCGCGTTCAGGGCGTCTTCCACCCGGGCCTTCTTCTCTTTCATTTCGATCTCGGTGGCCGCGCCCACGCGGATCACTGCCACGCCGCCCACCAGTTTGGCCAGGCGCTCTTGGAGCTTTTCCCGGTCATAGTCCGAGGTGGTCTCGTCAACCTGCACCCGGATCTGTTTCACCCGGGCTTCGATGGCCGCGCGCTCGCCGCCGCCGTCGATGATGGTGGTGTTGTCCCGGTCCATGTTCACCTTCTTGGCGGTGCCCAGTTCTTTCATAGTGACATTTTCCAGCTTCCAACCCATGTCCTCGGAGATCATCTGGCCGCCGGTGAGGATGGCGATGTCTTCCAGCATGGCCTTGCGGCGGTCGCCGAAACCGGGAGCCTTCACCGCCGCCACCTGCAGGGTGCCGCGCAGCTTGTTGACCACCAGGGTGGCCAGGGCCTCGCCGTCCACATCCTCGGCAATGATGACCAGGGGTTTGCCCATTTTGGCGATCTGCTCCAGCAGGGGCAGCAGGTCTTTCATGGCGCTGATCTTCTTTTCGTGGATCAGGATGAGAGGCTCGTCCAGGGAGGCTTCCATCTTCTCGGGGTTGGTGACGAAATAGGGGGAGATGTAACCCCGGTCAAACTGCATGCCTTCCACCACTTCCAGGGTGGTCTCCATGCCTTTGGCTTCTTCCACCGTGATGACGCCTTCTTTGCCCACCTTGGCCATGGCATCGGCGATGATGTTGCCGATGGACGCGTCGTTGTTAGCGGAAATCGTGCCCACCTGGGCGATCTCTTTCTGATCCTTGGTGGGTTTGGAGATCTTGTGCAGCTCGTCCACCACCGCGGCCACGGCCTGGTCGATGCCCCGTTTCAGGGCCATGGGGTTGGTGCCTGCGGCTACCAGGCGGGAGCCTTCACGGTAGATGGCCTGGGCCAGGATGGTGGCGGTGGTGGTGCCGTCGCCGGCCACATCGGAGGTCTTGGAGGCCACTTCTTTGACCATCTGGGCCCCCATGTTCTCGAATTTATCTTCGAGCTCGATCTCTTTGGCTACGGTGACGCCGTCCTTGGTGATGGCCGGAGCGCCGAAGGCCTTCTCCAGAATCACATTACGCCCCTTGGGGCCAAGGGTTACCTTAACGGCATTGGCCAGGGTATCAACACCCCGGAGAATGGCTTCCCGGGCCTTGATATCATATTTAATTTCTTTGGCAGACATGTTGTTATGCTCCTCCTCAAAAAATTAGCTGAATAAAAAAGGACTTGAATAGCGAAGCGATAAGAATCGGGCGACTAGCCGATGATGGCCAGGATATCTTCTTCCCGCATCATCAAGTATTCCTCGCCCTCGACTTTGATCTCAGTGCCGGAATATTTGCCGAAGAGGACCTTGTCCCCTTCCTTGACCTGCAGGGTCATGCGCTGGCCTTGCTCACTCATTTTGCCGGGGCCCACCGCGATAATTTTGCCCTCAATGGGCTTTTCCTTGGCGGTGTCGGGAATCACAATGCCGCCTTTGGTGACCGTCAGTTCTTCAGTCCGCTTGACCAAGACGCGATCATTCAAGGGTTTAACTTTCATGGAAAACCTCCTAATTATAATGATTATATTCGTTTGCCGGTATTAGCACTCATTCACGGTTAGTGCTAACAGTAGTTTTTAACCATATATCTCGCGAAAATCAAGGGGGGAATAAAGAAAAAAATGCAAAACAAGGGTGGCGGAGGCCAAGTCTTATGACATTTTCTTGAAGGGATGTACTTCCCAGTGCAATCTGAAAGGGGCGGACCTCCAGGTCCGCCCCTGCTCAGACGATTTTTTTAAAGGCAGGATACTACATGGCGGAAGCCACCACTGCCCGGGATGGAGCTTTGGAGATTTTATCCTTGTCTTTGCGGCTGTTGGCAGAATTACCCTTCCCGGTATTCTTGGAGCTCTTGGCGGCAGACTCCTTCTTGGCCATCTGGATGCCGCTCTTTTTGCCGCCGGCCTTTTCCCGGGCCTGGACCTTGCCCTTGCCCTTACCCTCGCTGGCGGCAACCTGGGTCTTGCCCTTGTGACCGGACTTCGAAGATTCACCCAAAGACAGCATCGACGCGGTATGGACGGCAGAGGCTTTTTCCGCAGGCGCGTGGCCGGATTTCCCCTTTTTGGCCACTACCGTTTTGGTCCGGACTTTTTTCGCGGTCTTGCTGGCGACGGCTTTGCTCTTCTTGTCAGCCTTGTGCGTGGGGGCGGCAGTCACATGATGCGCCACTTTGGCCGGGGCGGAGCTGCGGCTGTGGGAGGACTCAGCCCTGGCCACCCGGGTCGGCCTGGAGGCCACTGCCGGGTGCTCTATCCGGGCTATCTCAATATTTTTGCCAAAGGCATCCTGGCTCTTGGCTGGCAGTTTCAAAGTGTAGCTGCCGTCAGGCGGGGTGACGCCCCGGAGCAGTTCCGGGTTCAGGGACTGCACTTCTTCCACCGGCACATTGACGGCCACAGCCGCGGCCCTCAAGGAAGTAGGCTCTTTAACCTGCACCTTGTCCACGGCCAGGGGCGGCAGATAAGGGACACCCTTGAACCCGAATTTCTCCGGGTTCTTGGCGATAATGGTGGCCGCGATCAGCTGGGGCACGTAATTCTTGGTTTCATTGGGCAGGCACTGATTGTCGGAGAGCTCCCAGAAATTCTTGTGATTGCTCTTGTTCAACTCTTTTTGGACCCGCCCTTCGCCGCAATTGTAGCTGGCCGCGGCCAGATACCAGGAACCGAACTGCTTATAGAGATCCAGCAGGTATTTGGCGGCAGCTTTGGTGGACTTTTCCGGGTCCCGCCGTTCATCCACGTAGCTATCCATGGCCAGACCGTAGCGGGCGCCAGTGCCTTTGATGAATTGCCACATGCCGCAGGCATGGGCCGGAGAATAGGCGTTGGTCGTAAAGCCGCTTTCGATCATGGCCAGATAGGCCAGGTCTTCCGGCAGGCCGTATTCCTGGAAGACCTCTTTGATCATGGGCAAATAGCGGGTGGAGCGGGCCAGATAACGGCGGATGACTTCTTTG
>JAKAGH010000274.1 GCA_021817645.1 Deltaproteobacteria bacterium | reverse complement strand
ACTTATGACAGCCATCGCATCGTCCTGGGCGTGGCCTACCATTTTTGAACCTTCCTGACCCCCGATTTGCCAAAAAAGGCGGCCCGGGGCCGCCTTTTGTTTGTGAGGAAATTTAGATTTTAAATGGCAATAAAAAACATCCCTTTATGCCATTTTTGCTTTTCTTTTAACTGAAAACTGAAAACGGTCTCATTGCACCTGCCACTGTCCGGGTTCTTCTTGAAATTTCAGGATATCCGGGCGGCCGGTGGTGTCGATGTAGCGATTCCAAATGTCTCTTAAATCCTGGATGGCCTGTTTCACCTCCAGTTGCACCCCCGCGGCCCGTAACTGTCCCAGACAGTAGTAGAGTTCGTTAAGCAGGCGAATCTGGGTGACGCTCACCACTTGCTCGAATTCTTCCTCCGGCAGCGAGGGGAGGTCCACTTTTTCGATCTCGGCCAGTTCCATGAGGATTTCTTGGGCGATGCCGGTGAGCATGTCCTGATAGTAATGGGGGCCGCTGAGATCAAGGACTCGGCCCCGGCTCAAGGAAATGGCGGCGGGTAGACCCATCAGCAGGCCAAGGCCTTGTCTTCCAGGTAACGGAAGATCGCGGTGTCGTATTCGCTGGTGAGCTTGAAGACCTTTTTCGCCAATCTGAAACGGGTGCCCGGGGTGGTGGCCCCTTTATTCAGTTTCATCTCTTGCATGACGTGGTGATAGTCCCCCGGGTCCACTACCACGGTGACCCCCTGGTAATTCTTGGCCGCGGCCCGGAGCAGGGTGGGGCCGCCGATGTCGATATTTTCAATGGCGTCTTCCAGAGTGCAGCCGGGCTTGGCCACCGTCTTTTCGAACTGGTAGAGGTTGACCACCACCAGGTCGATGGGTTGAATTTTGTGGGCCGCCATTTGCTCCAGATGCGCGGTCAGGTCCCGGCGGCCCAGGATGCCGCCATGGATTTTGGGGTGCAAGGTCTTGACCCGGCCATCCAGCATTTCCGGAAAGCCGGTATAGTCGGAGACCTCCACCACTTTAACGCCGCCTTCCCGCAGCATCTTGGCAGTGCCGCCGGTGGAGAGGATTTCCACCTGGTATTGGCCCAAAAACTGGGCAAACTCCAGCAAGCCGCCTTTGTCCGTCACGCTCATCAAAGCCCGGGTTATGGGTTTCATTGATGCTCCTCCGTAATCTCTTTTTCTGATTAACTAATCGATAAAATTCAATAAGTAGAATATGTCAAGATCCTCCAGCCAGGTATATCCGGCCGGGTTTTGGAAGGACACTACTATAAGAATGGCAGTTATGCAAGACGGGAACCCCGTCTATTTTTCTTTCCTGCGCCCCCGGCTTCGCGGTAGAATAAAATAATAAAATGATTAACCACAGAGGCACAAAGAGCACAGAGAATCACAGAGAAAAGTATTGATGCCTTGGCAAAGCCATGGCATAAGTGGGTTTTCTCTGGGAACCTCTGGGTCCTCTGTGTCTCTGTGGTATAATCTTTTCACCAGGCAGCCTATGCACTACGTCATCATCGGCGCCAGCGCCGCGGGGCTGGCCGCGGCGGAGATGTTGAGGCAATGGGACCCTGCGGGGGCTATTACCCTGATCAGCGACGAGCCCCATCCGCCTTATAGCCGGCCCTTACTCACCTATCTCCTGAGCGGGGAGGCGCGGCTGGATCAGGTCTGGCTCAAAGCCCCGGACTATTTTGAGCAGTGGCGGTTTGAGGCCCGGCTGGGGGAGCGGGCGGTGCAGGTGGATGCCGCCGGTCACGAGGTGCGCCTCCAATCCGGGCGGGTCGTGCCTTATGACCGGCTGCTCATCGCCTCGGGAGCCTCTCCCCGGTTGCCAGCCATTCCCGGCAATAATCTGGAGGGGGTCTTCACCCTGCGCACCCTGGCGGATTGGCAACGCCTGGACGCTGGCCTGCCCGAGGGAGGCCGGGTTGCGGTGGTGGGGGCCGGGCCGGTGGGCCTCAAGGCCGCGGAGGCTTTTGTACGCCGGGGCTGCCGGGTGAGCCTGGTGGAGATGGAGTCCCAGGTGCTCCCCCGCTTGGTGGAGGGGCAGGCCGCGGACCTGCTCCACCGGGCTTTAGAGGAATGGGGCATCGAGGTTTTTTGTAATACTGCGCCTCTGGGGATCACGGCGCAGCAGGGCCGGGTCCGGTCCTTGGCCCTAGCGGACGGCCGGGAGCTGCCCACCCAGGCCGTGCTGTTCGCCACCGGCGTGACGCCGAATACCGCATTTTTGACGGAAACGGCCCTGGCCGCGGCCGGGGGCATCGCGGTCAATGCCCGGATGCAGACCGCACACCCGGACATTTATGCGGCCGGGGATTGCGTGCAGTCGGTGCATCTGCTCACCGGCAAACCCGCGTACGTGCCCATCTGGCCCGCGGCCGTGGCCCAGGGCCAGGTCGCCGGGGCCAACATGGCCGGAGCCCACCGGTGCTATCCAGGGGCGCTGCCCCAAAACAGCATTTCGCTCCGGGGTTTCAAGATTATCACCGGGGGCCTGGTCCAGCCGGAAGGCGCGGATCTGGAGTTCGTCACCGAATTCGACCCCCACCGGGTCCGGTACCGGCGGCTGGCTTACAAAAATGGCCGCCTGGTGGGCCTCACTCTGGTGGGCCGGGTGGAGGACGCAGGTATTTATTTCCAGATCATGGGCCAGCAACTGCCGGTAGGCGACCTGGCCGCCGACCCGCGCGGTCCGGATTTTCATCCCGGGCGGCTGTGGGGGTGAAGGAGATATCGGAGGTGCAGCCGGAGCCTGCTATAAGCCATTTCAAAACCTCCTTTTCTGTCATCCTGAACGCAGTGAAGGACCCAAGGCTTCGAAAAATACGAGAATCTTCGCTGCGCTCAGAGTGACAGATTGGGGCATTTGAGGTTTCGAAATGGCTTTTAGGGTCCATGCGCCGAAAGAGGTTCCCGGCTGCTCTCGTCCCAAGTAATCAAGAAAGATTACCTCAGAAAAAAAGGAAGGCCCTATGGATTATTCAGCGACGAACCTGAAATACAAAATTCTGGAGCTTTACCCGGAGATCGTGCATTACGGCATTGATGTCTTTGTCATCTATGACCAGGAAAAAGGCCGCTATGGCATCAAATTCACCATGCCGAGTCCCGATGCCACGGTGTTCCTGGATCAGCAAGACGCGGACGGCTGCATGGCAGGGAAAAAATCCGATCCTTTGGGGCAGAGCCTAGAAAAGTTCATCGCCCAGAACACCTGATTGAAGAACAGGAGCAGGAACACCATGAAAACTGTCATTGTCCAGCCGGAGCGGTGCGTGGGTTGTCTGCAGTGCCGTTTGGCCTGCGCGGTGGAGCATTCCCGGACCATGGAGTTGGCCGCCGCGATTAGGGAGCAGGTGATCCCCCGGGCCCGGCTCCGCATCTATCCCGGCCGGCAGCACCTGGCCTTCCCCAACAAGTGCCGCCACTGTGAGCCCGCGCCCTGCCAGCAGGTGTGCATCGCCGGGGCGATTTCCCGCCGGCCCCAGGGGGCGGTGGACATCGACCCGGAGCGCTGCATCAACTGCGCCATGTGCGCCATGGCCTGCCCTTTCGGAGTTCTCACCTACGCGCCGGTGCACCTGGCCCCGGAAAAGCGCGCGGTGGCCCTGAAGTGCGACCAGTGTCCGGAGCGGGAAGCCGCGGGCCGCTCTCCCGCGTGCGTGGAGGCCTGCAAGGTGGGGGCCCTGACCTATGGTGAATGGCAGGAGACCCAGCAGGACAAGGGCCGGGCCCTGGCCCAAGCGGTGTTCGCGTCTATGCAAGCTCCCCAGGAGACCGCCTCCTCCCTGCCGGCAACCATCCGGGTCTGGCGGCAGTTGTCGTAATATCAAATTCATATCGACCTGTAACAAAGTGGCAGCATTACGGCGTTCATCTGCGTTTATCAGCGGTTAAAAAATTAGCCGCCGATGCACGCCGATAAACGTCGCTCCTTTTATAGCCAGTGGCGCAGGCTTTCCAGGCTGCGCTGAAAAACTGCGCAGGCTGGAAAGCCTGCGCCACCAAGAAATGCCTTAAATAAAGCACTCCCTGGTACTTGTGGGTAATGCCCGGCCCCCAGGGGGAGAAGGAATGCCGCTCTGGCCGCGGGCTCAAGATCAATAGCTCCCCACCGCCCCCCTGCCGCAACCTGCCTTCCAGACATGGCTTTTTCGTGTCCAGATATAATTTTGGGAAATATATTTTAATAAATCGGCAGGATTTCCCGATGATCAAAGAAAGCAGGTGTAACCTGAAGAATTTCCTATGTTCAGTAAATATTAATTATGAGGCAATTTCTAGATCACGATCTCAAGAGCAGCAGAGTCATCGCTCCGGCCATCGGTGAAGAAAAGGGTGGGTTTATCCCTTTGCCTTTGCGCGACGTGAGGCCGGATGTGGAGATTCC
>JAKAGH010000273.1 GCA_021817645.1 Deltaproteobacteria bacterium | reverse complement strand
CCGACGGGGATACCCCCACTAGACCCTGAACCTAGCGCGTCTCCCGATTCCGCCACTTCGGCAAATCACCGGACAAGCAAACCTGCCTGGCAATTTTCAACTTAAAAATATATAATGGGGCCTTATGACTTGTCAAGGCTTAACTGGCAAAGGCGGCCGTTGGTGATGGTTTATCACGATCTTCCTGCCGGCGCGTCTTCTTTCTCACGGACCGTGGTCACCATCGGCAATTTCGATGGCGTGCACCTGGGCCACCGGGCCATTTTGGCCCGGGTTATCCACCGGGCCCGGGAACTGGACGCCCAGGCAGTGGCGGTCACCTTTGAACCGCATCCCTTGAAGGTTCTCCGTCCGGAAATGAATTTACCCCTGCTCACCACTCCGGAACAAAAGATCGGCCTGCTGACCGCGGCCGGCCTGGACGCGGTAGTGGTCCTGCCTTTTACCCGGGAATTTGCCGGGCTGCCGGCCCGGGAATTTGTGCAGCGCTATTTTCTGGAGCGCCTCCGGGTCCGGGAAGTGGTGGTGGGCCACGACTATTGCTTCGGCCGGGGCCGGGAAGGCAACATCGACCTCCTGAAAGAGATGGGCGAGAAGCACGGCTTCACCGTCCAGGTGGTCTGGGCGGTGGAGGCCGATAACGCGGTGGTCAGCAGCTCTTTGATCCGGGCGCTGCTGCGCCTGGGCAAAGTGGAGGAGGCTGCGACCCTCCTGGGCCGGCCTTACGGGGTGGAAGGCCGGGTAGTGCACGGCAAGGGCCGGGGCGGCAAACTCCTGGGCGTGCCCACGGCCAATATCCGCCCGGTGAATGAACTCCTGCCCGCCACCGGCATCTACGCGGTGCGGGTGCGGCGGGGGGGAGAGACGCTGTCGGGCGCGGCCAACATCGGCACCTGCCCCACCTTCGAAAACGGGGAATTTTCCCTGGAAGTCCACCTCCTGGATTTTAACGGCGACCTCTACGCGGAAAACCTGGGGGTGCAATTCGTGGCCCGCCTGCGGGAAGAACGGCGCTTTGCCTCCATCGAGGCCCTGGCCGCGCAGATTCACGCGGATATCGCGGCAGCCCGGAAAGTGTTGGCCGCGGGCTAGGAGAGGGTAGGGGGCCTGTTCAGGGGGCAGGGTCAGTTTTTTGCTGATTACTGATTACTGATTACTGATTACTGATTACAATCTATCCTGGACCATCCTCTGCAAAATATCTTTCGGGGAATATGTGAGATGCGGCGTTATCAGGCGGGATGCCGCCATTGCGGTTTCTTGTCTGTCTGGCAGGGTGAGGCGGAGACCTGCCGGGAGGTGGTGCTGCGGCACCTGGAACAGGAGCATCATCTGACCGCGGGCCGGGAGCAGGAAGATTATGAGATTAGCGGGCAGCGGCAATGCGACTATTGCCTGGAGGAATTTATCGACAGCTGCACCAAGTGCGGCCGGGATTTTTGCCGTTTCCACGCCGGGGATATCGACGGGCTCTGCGGCGGCTGCATTTGAAAGGGGAGCCGCAAGCCTTATCTGTGAAAGGCGAATCCCATGAATCTCCGCTTTGCATTAAGGGGGACTTTAATACTCCGTCAGGTTAGTTTTCCCCTTGATTTAATGTCAGGATAGATCGAAGTCATTCTAAATCAGTTCTTCCCTTTCCTCCGCACCGGCGCCAGATACTCCTCCAGAGTGATGGCACCGTCGCTGTTTAAGTCCATTTTTCGAAAAGTCTTGGTGAGATAATCCCGGCAGGACTGGGTCCGGCAGTCATTGAGATCCAGAAACTCCTGGAGGGTGATCTTGCCGTCTTTATTGCGGTCGTAAGTGTTAAAGAGGGCGGTCTGGGATTTTTCGGTGCGGGGTGGGACGGCGCGCACTTCGGAAGCCCCGAGCGCACCGGAGATAATCAGGATAGTGAGGATATAGGGGGCGTATTTTATTAGGCTAATCATGCAGCAGGATAAAGGCAGCGCGTAGGGTGGGAAAACCTAGTGCGTCCCGCCTTTCGTTAATTACCCCATTTGCCGAAGGCGGGATGCGTTTCGCTATCCCGCCTTACAGCTTTTACTCCAAATGTCGAACAACATTGCTTCTATTCGCTTGGCTTTTTGTGACAAATCTCCAGGTTCGTCTATTCTGATTCCAATTTCATCAGCTTTTGCCAGAATTAATCTCCGAGATCTAAATTGGAGCTCCAATTCGAAAGCAGAAAATTTTCCAGAAAAATATGAAATATCACCATCTTGAAATTTTAAATGGCCATTTACTTTCCAACGCGTAAACATATCACACCGCTCAGCAATTTTTTTTACGTCCTTTCTATGTTTAATTATATGAGTATCATTATTAAGTTCGGGTAAGGCACATGCCTCTTTTTCGATTTCCTTAATTTCAACAGGAACCACACCAACTTCATTTTCAAATATATTAGTCAATAAGTCAATTTGGTGTGTAACGGAATTTTGAAGTTCATATTTGTTTTCGAAATCGATAAATATCTGCTCCTTAGTCGATATTTCATTTCGTATTTTGCTAACACCCAAAATATCATCATCAATATTGTCCGAAGCAACCATCCATTTTTTAAAATATACATATAAATACCGAGGATTTTTGCCAGATTTAAAAAGATCGTATGCTTTATCGAATTCTTCCTTTGTATATTTGCCAACTCGTTTATAGAATAGGACGATAACAATGTCACATTTAGAAATTTCCTCAGAATAATGATCTTGGGCTCTTGTTTTGCCAAAATATTGTATCAACTGTTCCCACCTCACCACTTCAAAAAACAAATCCTTTGCAATTAATTCACTATTCTTTCGTTGAATAACGAGCTCAACAGCATCCCTTTCTTCAACTAATTCAGCACCAGATGCAAGAAATATTTTCTTCTTTGTAATCATTACCATCATATAGCTAAAGATGTCGATAGGTTATTTTCGCTAAGAAACATTCTAAGAATGCCTCTACGTCCCTCCCATGAGTCAGGATGCTTTTCCCTGAATCGCCGAATATTTCTTTGGAGGCTTATATAATTGTTCTCCCAATTAACAGAATGATCCAAATGATATGCAGCAGCATTTTTTCTGTGTGGATAAAGGAAATCAACGCCATTTTTGTAAAGTCTATACGCAAGTTCCAAATCTTCTTCCCCCCAGCCCTTAAAATCTTCGTCCCAGCAGCCAACGAGATCAACTTCCTTTTTGGGTATACTCGTACAATGGCTGGCACATAATACCCAAAGCTTAGTGCGTATACCACGCAATCTTTTTGGAAGTGGGCGAGTGTCAATGCCAACGTGTTTAGTCACTAAAGGGCCAAACCGGTCAATTTGATGAGAGATGATCCATTCTATGAGTTGCAATAAGTCATTCCTTTGTCTTTGTTCAGTAATACTATAAACTTGGTATTTTATGGCTGTTCTATTAAATCGTTGATGTAATTCGTTGCAATAGTAAAGCAATCTTGGTTCGGGGATTACGTCCCCATCGAGGTATAGCGTTACTAAACCTTTTGCATGTTTATGCCCAAAATTACGAGCCATTCCTCTGCGTCCCGGCTCACCTTCTGGCAATCTGTAGTATTTTGCCCCAAATGACATTGAAATATATTCTATATTATAATTTGAAGATTGGTCATCCACACATATCACTTCAAGATTATTATATTTAGATGCTAAAATTGATCTCAAAATCAATGGAAGTGAAGCTGTGTTATCATGACATGGTATGATAACTGATATTTCTTTGCTGGTTTTCATCGCTTTATGTTTTGAGTTTACATATTTTGGCTAACAATAATCGGCTTAATAACTGCCTCGATTGCCTTAAAGCCAGTCAACCGGACGGCGAACTCCCGTCGGTCCAACATTGAAATGAAAATGGGGACAGACCCCATTATATTTTTACCCTGACAGGATAAAAATAGGGTCTGTCCCCATTGGTTTTTTCTCCAGCTATTTTTGCTTACAGCGCCTTGGACCTTATCGCCCCGCCCTTCTCGTCCTTGATGGCCGCGTGGGCGGCGGCCATGCGGGCGATGGGGATGCGCATGGGCGAACACGACACGTAGTTCAGGCCGATGCGGTGGCAGAAGTCGATGGCCTGGGGCTGGCCGCCGTGTTCGCCGCAGATGCCGATTTTCAGATCCGGCCGGACCTTGCGTCCCGACTCCACCGCGTGCTGCATGAGCCAGCCCACTCCCAGCTCATCCAGGATCTCGAAGGGGTTGTGCCGCAGGATGCCCTCGGTGTTGTAGATGGGGAGGAACTTGTTTTCCGCGTCCTCCCGGGAGAAGGAGAAGGTGCCCTGGGTCAGGTCGTTGGTGCCGAAGGAGAAGAACTCCGCGGTCTCCGCCAGGCGGTGGGCCCGGACGCAGGCCCGGGCGATTTCCACCATGGTGCCGAATTTGTATTTAATTTTGACGTTGTAG
>JAKAGH010000272.1 GCA_021817645.1 Deltaproteobacteria bacterium | reverse complement strand
CAGGTGCTGTTAAATGTGAGGGCCAGGGCTGTTAAGGGGTTAACGCCGGATTAGCAGCACGGCCATTGCCGCCATTTAGATAACTATCTGATATATTGTGGATATTTAATTGTCTACAAATTTGGTCATGATTTTGCAAAGACTAGTCATTTTTAAGTAAATAATCAGAATAGGGATTTGGCAGGCAAAAATCTCGCAGAGCTCATTGACGCCCCGCACCCCCCTGACGCGGTGAAGGGGTGAGATGGATATGGCAAAGTGCATCAATTATAACCTGCTGGAAATAAACAGGAAGGGCTGTTAGATATCTTCTCTAAGCGGTTCGCCGACCGGCCTGGCAGGCCTTTTTCCTTCTTATTTTTTTTAAAGGATCAATTCAAGGATTGCCAAAGATATTACGATAATAATGTGCAGGTAACAAAATGTTAATCGACGTTAGGATTAACGGTAGGCGGCTCCGGGTCGGCCGCGCTCCTTTTTAATTTGTGGTCTGTCAGCTAGATATCTTAGAAATAACTAATAAATTTGGTGAAAATAATTGATAAGGAGAAAATATGAGAGACGGACGCGGCAAGATTTTTGGGGTAGGGCTGATTCTGGCGCTGTTTTTGGTAGCTACCACCGGTATGGTCTGCGCCGAGGAATTAAAAGTGGGAGCGGGGGCTGCGCCTGCTGAAAATATCTTCAAAAAAATCAAAGACCCCATGGAGAAGGAAATCGGCCTGAAGCTGATCCTGATCGACAGCGGCCCTTATGAAGCCCTCGTGGCCCTGGATAAAGGCGAAGTGGACGCGGCCTCCGGGGGCCTCGCTTTCGGGGACTGGCTCAATATGATGGCGAAGAAGAGCTATGCCATCCCCGACAAAAACGCCTACAAGTACCGGGTCATTGGTAAGGATATCATCAAGGTCATCGCTCATAAGGATGTAAAGGTGGCCGAGCTTTCCAAAGAACAGCTCCAGGGCATCTTTACCGGCAAAATCGCCAACTGGAAGGAAGTGGGCGGGGCGGACCTGCCCATCGTCGTGGTCTATGGGGCGCAAATACCAGGGACCCAGGCCGTCTTCCAGAAGCAGGCCATGAGCGGCGAAGCCTACACCAAAAATATCAAAGAAGCCACCAACGCTCCGGATGTCAAAGAGAAAGTGAAAGCCACCCCGGGTGCGGTGGCCCTGGCCCCGGTGACCCTGGTGGACGACAGCGTCTCTGCCCCGAAAATCCCGGAGGTGGGACGTCCCATTACCCTGATTACCAAGGGTGAGCCCTCCGCCACCGTCATTAAAATGCTGGATTATCTGCGGGGGCCCGGTAAAAAGCATCTCGGCCAGTAAATTCAGGAAAAGCGGGGGAAATCACCACAATTTCCCCCTTTTGATAAGGAGAAGATCATGGGCCGGTGGCGCCGCAAATCCCTGGGAATCCGCATGATGGTCCCCATTTTGGTATTAACTTCGCTGTTGTTGGCTGGGTTGGGGATCCTCATGCTGAAACGGAATCATGAGAATACCCAAGCCCTGATGATTTCCAAGGGTGAGGCCCTGATCAACCTGCTGGAGGAGATCAGCGTTCCTTACATCGTCAACTATGACTATCCTTCCCTGGACGGCTTCGTCAAACAAGCCATCCGGGATCAGGAAGTGGCCTTTTTGGTTTTCTATGACACCAAGGGCAAAAGTCTCACCACCAGCAGCAAGGAATCCCCGGACACCTCTGGTCTGCTGCTATTTGAACGGCAGATCAAAGACCCGGAATCCAAGGTTACCTTGGGACGGGTAAAAATGGGGTTCAGCCAGGAGAACTTGAAGCGGCTTGCCCAGAAGGAGTTGGGGATCATCACCGGCACCCTGCTTTTGGGACTGCTGTTAATGGGACTGGGGGTGGGGTTGATTATCCGCTCCATCACCCGCCCCCTGAAGCAAATAATCCTGGGGGTGAGAGAAGGCGCGGACGGGGTGGCGGCCGCCGCCTCCGAAATGTCCACCACCAGCAATTCCCTGGCCCAGGGGGCTTCCCAGCAGGCCGCGACTCTGGAGGAGACGACTTCCTCCCTGGAGGAGATGGCCTCCATGAGCCGGAGCAACGCGGCTAACGCCAAGGAGGCCGACTCCCTCATGGGCGAAACGGCCCGGGTAGTGGAGAAGGCCAACAACTCCATGACCGACCTGACCTCATCCATGGGGGAAGTGTCCACGGCCAGCCAGGAGACCGCCAAGATCGTCAAAACCATTGATGAGATTGCTTTTCAAACCAATTTGCTGGCCTTGAATGCCGCGGTGGAAGCGGCCCGGGCCGGCGAGGCCGGGGCCGGCTTCGCGGTGGTGGCCGACGAAGTGCGGGCCCTGGCCCTGCGGGCTGCAGAGGCTGCCAGAAATACCGCGGACCTCATTGAAACCACCATGAGTAAAGTTAATCAAGGGGTGACCCTGGTGGACCAGACCGCGTCGGCCTTCCGGCAGGTGACCGATGGCGCAGGTAAAGTCAAGGAATTGGTCTCAGAAATCGCTGCGGCCAGCGGCGAACAGGCCCAGGGGGTAGAGCAGATCAACCGGGCCGTACAGGAAATGAATCAGGTGGTCCAGAATGTGGCGGCCAACGCGGAGGAAAGCTCCAGCGCCTCGGAGGAACTCCACGCTCATTCCGAACAGATGAAGGGGGTGGTGGTGGATCTGGTGGACCTGGTGGGCAGCCAGGCCGGCCGGAACGGTCACCACAAGAGGGGCCGGGACCAGAGGCTGATGGCGCCGGAGGAAAGAAATGCGCCACCGCCTTCTCCGGTCCAGCCCGGAAGGAGACTCCTGGAACTGCCCGGGGAAGATTTTTGACCCGGGAGGCTGGGGCTAAATAAGCTGATTAGATAAATAAGGCGGGCTTTGCCCGCCTTACTTATTCCGGCTCCAGGGAAGTCTCCAGGATCAAAGAAGCTGAACCAGATTAGCTACACTTAAACCGCTTTCTCGAATAATCTGCCGCAGAGTCCCTTTGGCGATTTCCTTATGGTCCGGGATGGTGAGCCGACGGTGTGGCGGCGACTGATGCCGGAGAATGATATGGCTTCCTTCCTGATGATCAAAGAGGTATCCCACCTTAGCCAGGGCCTTGGCTAATTGGCGGCCGGACACCACCGGCAGCCTGGTCATACCGCCACTTCAACGATTTCTTCGGTTATCGGCGGGGGAATTGGCTCTCCATGCTTTTTCAAACTTTCCAGATAGCCGGTAATCGCTTCTTTGATGTTTGCCTGGGCTTCCTCCCGGGTCGCCCTCTGGGAGATGCACCCCGGCAAGGCCGGACAATGGGCTACAAAGACGCCGTCTTCATCCTGCTCGATGATCACCCGGAATTTCATAGGACCTCCATTGCTTCAAGGTAGCAGGCTGTAGGGCGGGAAAGTGAAACGCATCCCGCCTGCGGGATTTGGAGCGGCTAACCTAAGGCGGGATGCGCTCCGCTTTCCCGCCCTACGCCCTACGTGCTCAAACTCATCTTTGGGAACGATAGAATCGATTATTGATACGGTCGAGAGTTATAGAATAAGCGATATTGGCATCGTTTCAATTACCTTATTAAGCCAGGATTCTCTATCATTACCTACATAACTTAATGCTGTTTTGAACCCCGCAAGGTCATGTAGTAATTCTATTTGAGCTACCTGATATACTATATCTTTTCCATCTGCAGTTTTAATTATATGTTCTGATAAACTTAACCTATAATTAATTATTGTATTAATTGAAATATAATCGAAAATTTCGTTTTGGGACCCCACTCTTACGTCAATAATAAAGTTATCAGTAAGCAGTATAAGATTAGTAAGAATGGGTCCATCGCTACCCATGCTTATCGAAGGTATTATATTATTGACTTTCTCTTTGGAAAACTTGATAGGATTTTTAACTATTCTTAATAGAGTCTTATGAGGTGTTAAGTTGCTGAAATTTTTTAATTCTTGCGAAACATTCATAATTAACTCCTTTTAAATTTTTGAATGTTTTCAGCTTCTCTTAATTGGACTATTAATCCATCGGCTAAATGAATCATATGTCCAAGTTGACGAGATACGAAGCGTGGATCTGTTGGATTCCATTGCCAATCAGAAGGAGTTTCCTCTTTTTTGCGAGATTCTTCGTAGAATGTATGTGTTGCTTCCCAAATTCTAGTTGACAGTTCTGTTGCAAGCTGAATCTCACAAATTATGCGGGTGGCTTCATTTCCTCCACCAAATCTATAAAAAACATGGGAATCAAAATTTAAATGTTGAGCAAAATATCCTTCAATCCTCCCTTCTCGTGAGTGAGAAGGGTTCAACCCCATTTCTTTAGCAAGAAGAAATAATTTAATAGCTAAAAATTCAACGCCATCAATAAATAGACAAGAAATTCTGGTTCGCACTAGATCATTCAGTATTGGAACAGGAGGACAATCTGTCGG
>JAKAGH010000271.1:3600-4442 GCA_021817645.1 Deltaproteobacteria bacterium | reverse complement strand
GGCCGGCGGGGGCCGGAGGGACCTTACTATGAGCTGGTGAATCTGTTGGGAGACCAAAACCGGTCGCCCCGGTCTCTGGAGCGGGGCCGTCCGCCTGCGGCTCTGGGGAGTGTGGGGCTGGAAATCCTGCGATTGGGGGAGAAAGGAGACATCGGGTTAAAACTCTCCCATCAAGGCCGGCTGACCTTCATTATTCCCCCGGTGCCCCAACTGGAGGCGGCCGCTTTGACCCTGGAGCCCGGTTCCCGGGTGGCCGCGCTCTTCCTCCCCGGGACATTGGCCCCAATCCTGTCTGCCTGCCTGGAGAGACTGCATCCGGAAACCGCGGTCATTTACGGCGCTCTTCCCAAGCAAGTCACGGCCGCGGACCTCCGGGGCCGCTGCCGTCTTACCCGGGAGGGCGCGGTCAGCCTGCGCCTTTCCGGCAGCGCCGTGGTGCTCCAGCAGTGGCGCCCCTGAAGAGGAGGCTCAACTCTTCCGGGAAGTTTTGGAGATGAAGGAAGCCATTTGTTGTTTCACTTCCAGCGATTTGCACTGGGGGCAACTGACTTTGGCTTCTTCATATTCCTTAAAACTCATAATCCGGGCAAATTCGTGGCCACATTGGCTGCAGAGGTATTCGTAGGTCGGCATCGTCTCCTCCTGGGACAAGAATGAAACGCGCTCACCTGGAAAGATAATGCCGCTCCTATTTATCCGCAAGGCGCCGGCAGAAGGCCGGTGGGGCTTTTCGTGCTCCTGCGTTTCCCTTTTTCTCTTTGGGCCATGGTTTAATCCCCGACTTAACTGTCCCGGAAAGATTGGCCTCACGCAAAGACGCAAAGACGCCAAGTAAGACGCAA
>JAKAGH010000271.1:0-3590 GCA_021817645.1 Deltaproteobacteria bacterium | reverse complement strand
ACTGGTCATTCTGGCGGGCACTGCCAGCTGATTCTCTATCTCCCAGCTTTTTAAGATTTAGGTGGAAGCCGCAGGCTGAATGGCTGTTCCGAAAAGTTCCGAGTTCCAGGTTCCAAGTTATGAGTATGAGCAGCAGGAACTTTTTGTAATTTACAGGCGAGCCAGGAGCTCATGGGCTAATGCTCCGAAAATAAGTCTCTCCCGCCAGGCAAAGACCCTTTTCCGGTACGAACATAACTAATGGATTATTCAATGATTATCCGGGACAAAGGCATCGAGACCGTTTTTTCCATCCCCAAAGTATTGTTAAAGAACGGCCAGCCTTTAACCGATAACAAATTTGGAGGGGTGGCTAGGCCAAATTCCCGCCCTCGCTGCGTTATGGTTAAAAAGTGCTAGTAATCATCGGTTTAGCAGTGGTGGTGATTTCGGTAATCGGAGGTTTCATCCTGGCCGGGGGAAACCTCGGGCTCCTGCTGCAATGGGCCGAGTTTGTGATCATCGGGGGGTCGGCCCTGGGCGCGCTGCTGATCTCCACGCCGATGCCGATCTTGAAGAAGATCATCGCTTATATTTTGAGTTCCCTCAAATCCGCGGGCCACACCCAGGCGAATTTTGTGGAGATGTTGCAACTTCTTTATGAACTTTTTCAAACCGCCCGGGTCAAGGGGCTGCTGCACCTGGAGTCGCATGTGGAGCGGCCGGAAGACAGCGAGCTGTTTTCCAAATACCCCGTGGTCCATAATAATCATCATGCTCTGGAATATATTACCGATTCCCTGAAACTGCTGGTGGTGGGCGGGGTGCCGGCCCTGGAACTGGAGATGATCCTGGATGCGGACCTGGAGACCCAGGAAGAAGAAGGGCGCAAACCCGGGCTGACTCTGGCGAAAATCGGCGATTCCCTTCCGGGCCTGGGTATCGTGGCCGCGGTTTTGGGGATTGTCGTCACCATGCAGTCCATCGGCGGGCCGGCCTCGGAAGTGGGCCACCATGTGGCCGCGGCCCTGGTGGGCACCTTCCTGGGGGTGCTCATGTGCTACGGGTTTGTGTCGCCTTTAGCCTCCACCATCGATAACCAGGCGGCTGCGGAAGAGGTCTTCTTAAAATCCATTAAAGCCGGGGTGGTGGCCTACGCCAAGGGCATGGCCCCCATCGTGGCCGTGGAATTCGCCCGGCGGGTGATCACCACTGATCTGCGTCCCAGCTTTGGGGAGGTGGAAGAGGCCTGCCGGGCCATCAAGGTAAAAGGTAATTAAATCCGGTTTTCAGTTTTCAGTTTTCGGTTTTCAGATAATACCAAGCCCTTGCGGTTTTGGGCTTAGGTCCAAGCTTACAGAACCCTAACAGATAATTTAAAGTACCTTATGTCCTCCAATCTAAACGGCGAAGCGCCAGTCCAGCGCATCATTAAAAAGAAAGGCGGTCATGGCGGCCATCACGGCGGGGCCTGGAAGGTGGCTTACGCGGATTTCGTCACTGCCATGATGGCTCTGTTCATAGTTCTGTGGATCATGGCCCAGAGCCAGTCCATCCGGCAAAATGTGGCCCAATATTTCAAGAATCCCGGGTTGTTGCCCCATTCCCAGGGGTTCATGGAGAACAGTAACCTGGGCGGGGAGATGCCCACCCCGGGACACAGTCAGGAACTGCAGAGACCCTCGCCTGCGCCCGCGGATGTGGCCGATGAAGCTCAACGCTTCGAGGAGACCAAGAAAAAAATTCAGGAAATGCTGGCCCAACTGCCGGAACTGGAAGGCCTGAAGGATTTGATCCGTATGGAAATTACCAAAGACGGCCTGCGGATCGAATTGATGGAACGGGAGGACGCCCGTTTTTTTGAAGTGGGCAGCCCTAATATCAATCCCCAGGCCCAGAAAATCTTTGGGATCATTGCCAAGGAACTCGGCCGCTTGCCTAACCATGTAACCATTGAAGGGCACACGGACAGCCGTCCTTACGGCAACAATAAAAATTATTCCAACTGGGAATTATCGGCTGACCGGGCTAACTCGGCCCGGCGGCTGATGGACCATACCGGTCTTCAAAACGGCCAGATTGCAGAAGTGCGGGGCTATGCCGACCGCCACCTGTTTAACCACCAGGACCCCAACGATTACCGGAACCGGCGGGTGAGCATCATTGTCAAGCCGCTGAGTCAAGATACGGAAAAACCCTTACCCGTCGAATTCTCCGGGAAAAATGGGGCCGCGCAAAACGGCGGCGAACTCTCGAAAGGTCTGTCCTTGCCGCCTCCAGCCCCTCCGGCCGCGGCCGCGGTAAAAGCGCCTCAGCTTGTTCCGGGCCCCAAGCCGGAAGCTGCGGTTCCGGCAGCCGCGCCGGCCGCAGTGAAACCCAACACCGCAGCCGCACCGGCGCCAGGCGCGGATAATAAGACGGCCGCGGTCCCGCCGCCGCCACCCAGCCAGGGCGAATCCAGAAATGCAAAAGGCCCGCTGGAAGATAACCTAGGTTTGCAGAAGGAGCTTTTGAACCTCGCACCTCCCCCCCCGGCATTCAAAATCAAATAAGACGGGTCGAATATCCGCCACTCTCCTAGTGTGACGTCCCAGAAATAAGTTACAAAATGTCACCTAGGAATATGCCCAATATTATTCCCTCTCCCCTCGGGGGAGAGGGCTAGGGTGAGGGGGGCGACTTTGGCTAAGTGGCTGTAATCAGCCAAAGACGCCACCCCCACCCCGACCCTCCCCCCTCGAAGGGGGAGGGAGAAAGACGAACCAATTTATGTAAGGCATTCCTGGGACATCACACTAGAAGCCATTTCAAAACCTCAAATTGCCTTAAACTGTCATTCTGAGCGCAGCGAAGAATCTCGTATTTTTGAAGCGTTGAGATCCTTCATTGCGTTCAGGATGACAGAAAAAGAGGTTTTGAAATGGCATCTAGTAATTAGCTGTTTCCAGACATATTTGTGATAATATACAGTTGCTTGAAAGTGGCCGGGGCTCCGGAGCGCGCAGACGCAGGAAAAACCCCGGGCCGCATCTGTTTCCAGGAGGGCGAAAATGATTTTCCCCAGATCCAGGCTATTTTTCCGGACCTTGAGCCTGGCCGCACTTGGTTTATGTCTGTTGGCTTGCAGCTCCCAAGAAGACCGCCAAGACGCGGCCAAGGAAAAGGCTCCCCCTCCGGTGTCCGCACCGCCGGCTGCCGCACCTGCCGGGGCTCCCACTACCCCCAAAACGGCAGAAGATTTGATCAATCAGGGGAAGGAACTGCTGACCGCCACCAAATACGATCTGGCTATTGCGAAATTCGCTGAGGCCATCAAGCTTGATCCCCGTTCGATCCAGGCCTATAACAACCGCGGCATTGCCTCTTGCAATATAGGACAACTGGACCAGGCTATTGCCGATTTCAGCCGCGTTATCGAGATCGACCCCAAATTTGGCAAGGCCTATAATAACCGGGCCGTGGCTTACTCCCTGAAAGGCGACCGGGACAAGGCCCGGCAGGACGCGGAGAAGGCTCAAAGCCTGGGTATTCAGGTGAACCAGGCGTTTATGGATAGCTTAAAGCAGGGGGAAGTGAAAGCTGGGGAGAAAGGTAAAGGCGCGGTCTCTCCA
>JAKAGH010000016.1 GCA_021817645.1 Deltaproteobacteria bacterium | reverse complement strand
CGCGTCTGCTGCCGGCCCCCGCACCGAGCGCTGGGCCGCGTGGCAGCCGCAGCCGGCAGGCGCGGAGCCGCCCCGGCGTTTGAGCCCCAAGGCCCAAAGCATTTTGGAGTATCTGCAAGAAAACGGGCCCCATTCTTTGAAGGCCCTGACCGGCATTTTTCCCAACTGCTCCCCCATCATCAAGCGCCTGGAGGCCCGGGGCCTGATTATCCTGGAAAACCGGGACGCCCGACAAGACCCTCTGGCCGGGCACCCCCTAGCCCCGGAAGACGCCCCCCTGCAACTCAGCCCCGACCAGGAGGAGGCCCGGGCGGCAATATGGGAGGGCATTCAGAGCCGCACTTTTGCTCCTTTTCTCCTGCACGGCGTCACCGCCAGCGGCAAGACCGAGGTTTATCTCGCCGCGGCCCAGGCCACCCTGGACCAGGGCCGCCAGGTCCTGGTGCTGCTGCCGGAGATCGCTCTCACCCACCCGGTGGCGGTGGCCTTCCGGCGGCGCTTCGGCGACCGGGTGGCCCTGCTGCATAGCGGCATCTCCCCGGCCTCCCGCCTGGACCAGTGGCGGCGCCTGGCCGCGGGCCAGGTGGATATCGCCGTGGGGGCCCGCTCCGCGGTCTTCGCACCCCTGCCACGTCTGGGGCTGCTGGTGGTGGACGAGGAGCACGACCCCGCGTACAAGCAGGAGGGGGGCCTCCTTTATCAGGCCCGGGACGTGGCCCTCTACCGGGGGAAGCTCGCGGCAGCAAGCGTGGTCCTGGTCTCCGCCACCCCGGCGGTGACCACCTATTACCGGGCCCGGGAAGGAAAATACCGCTACCTCAACCTCAGCCGCCGGGTCACCCCCCAGGCCCTGCCAGATATTCACCTCATTTCCCTGAAAGAACAACGGGCCGGTCGGGGCCTGCCGGTGATCTCCCCGCCCCTGGCCGCAGCCCTGAAGCAGAGCCTGGCCCAGGGGGAACAGGCCCTGCTCTTTTTAAACCGGCGGGGCTTTGCGGCCGCGGTTTTTTGTCTGGTTTGCGGCCAGGTCCTGGAATGCTGCCAGTGCAGCGTGGCTCTGACCTATCATCAATCCCGGGACCGGCTCATCTGCCATTACTGCGGTTATGAAGAAAGTGTGCCGGAGAGCTGCCCCCAGTGCCAGTCCACCGCGCTGAAGCGCTACGGCCTGGGGACGGAAAGGGTGGAGGCGGAGCTAACGAAATACTTCCCCCAGGCCCGGGTGGCCCGCCTGGACCGGGATACCGCGCCCCACAGCGGCCGGGCCTTGAAAATCCTGGAGGACTTTGCCCGGGGGGACTATGACATCCTGGTGGGCACCCAGATGATCAGCAAGGGCCACCATTTCCCCCGGGTCACTTTGGTGGGGGTGATCGCCGCGGACCAGCACCTCTTTTTCCCGGAATACCACGCGGGGGAGCGCACCTTCCAGCTGCTCTCCCAGGTGGCGGGCCGAGCCGGCCGGGGAGAGGCGCCCGGCCGGGTGCTCATCCAGACTTTCCAGCCGGAGCATTATGTCTTCCAAGCCGTTAAATTCCAGGATTACCAGGGGTTTGTGGAGCAGGAGCTCCGAATCCGCGGGCAATCGGGCTATCCCCCCTTCACCCGCCTGGCCCTGGCCCGTCTGAGCGGCACCCCCGCCGACGCGGTGGCCCGGGCCGCCGCCCGCCTGACCGCGGCCTTGAAAAAGGCCATCGCCCATGAGGAAAACCTGGCCCCCCTGATCCGGGTGCTGGGCCCCGCGCCCCCCGGCCTGGCAAAGCTCCAAGGCCGTTTCCGCTGGCAACTGCTTCTAAAAAGCTACGGCCGCCCGCCCTTGCTCCAGGCCCTGAAACTGCTGCGGCAACTCTGGAGCCCGCCGCCAGGGGGCAAGATTGACCTTACACTTGATATCGATCCGATGAGCTTGTTTTAGGAATTTGTGGAGGATGGGAGAAGGTAGTGATCAGTAACCAGTGACCAGTAAAAACTCTGATTACTGATTACTGATTACTGATTACTTACCCCTCTCTCTAATGGGAAAACGCGAATTCCGGGTATACTTCCTCCGGGTCGAAGACCCGGGTGTCGGCGGTCTGCCAGCCTTCTTCCTCCAGACGGCGAAAGAAGCAGGAGTGATAGCCCCATTCGCAGGCCCCGCCCCGGGGTCTGACCCGCAGCAAGAGTTGGTCGCCGCCGCAGCTGAGGCGGATCTCCACTATTTCCTGGAAATGCCCTGAGCTTTCCCCCTTGAGGACCACCTTGCGTTTCCGGAGGTGGTAGTAGTGCACCCGGCCAGTGGCGGCGATGCTTTGCAGCGCTTCCTGATTCAGCGTTACCAACATCAGCACCGCCTGGGACGAGGCGTCCTGGATGACTGCCGGAATCGATCCCCCGGCTGGCAGGGTCAGCCATTCCAGGAGGTTGGCCCACTTTGGCGTCATTATTTTTCTCCCTCATGAATTCCTGCTTTATCTTAATGCAGCCCCGGTACGACTGGCAAATTATTATCCTGACCTGTCGGATTTTCCGGCTTTTCTCCTCTATTTTTGATTTACCCCTCGACTATTCAGAAAAAATCTTGACATCAACAAGCAAGGGATGGTATTTAGGGGAAAATCGTGAAAGAGTGCACAATTAATCCTAATCTGCATAAACAGGGAGGAGGCTAACGATGGCGCGGCTCGGTTACATAGAATTCTATTACAGCACCAAACACAAACCTGAAGATAAATATAAGTGTGACAATGCCAATGTCTTGAATCTTCTGAAAAGCCTTGAGGCCAAGGGCGTGGAAACCGCCGCTATTGATATCGGAGATATAGCCGACCCGTTCCGGCAATATCATAAAGCCTCCAGCGGCCCGGACTCCAAGTACCGCCCCATCTTCGGCGAAGTGCGCGGTTCTGATTATAAAGAATACTTCGGGAAAACCATTCCCGCTCTCTGCTGTTATGTCAAGAAGGGCGACCGGGCGCCGGTTGAGGTCTTCCCGCGGATGGACCATAAATTAGGGCGGGTCTATCTTCTTGAAGAGTGGCTGGAAAACTACATCGGCGAATTGGAAGGCCGGGCAGAAGCCGACGAAGCCCGCTAAATTTAATTTCCCAGGCCCCACCTGCCAGGGTGGGGCCTTTTTTTGTCATTCATCACGTTAATGGCTGCAATTTGTTGCCGCAGTTGCCACCGGCCCTCGCCGCGTTTCAACCCTTTCTGCCCCATCTGCGGCCAGCGCCTCTGGCCCGTTACCACTCAAATATCAATTTCCCCCAAAGCCGCAAGCGCTCGATTCCTGCTGCCGGGCCCGGAGATGGCGCTGGATCAGGAGACCGGTCTCTGCTGGCAGCGCTCCGGCTCCGCCCAGCCCTTTAGCCAGAAGGCGGCTCCAGCCTATGTGGCCGAGCTGAACCGCCAGGCCTGGGGCGGCCGCCGGGATTGGCGCCTGCCCACTCTCCCTGAACTGATCAGCCTTTTCACCCGGGAGAAAAGCGCGCTGGGCCTTTATATCGATCCCGTTTTCGACAGCCGCCAGCCCTTTTGCTGGAGCGCCACCGCCAGTCCGGCGGGGGGCGCTTATGGCGTGCTGTTTTTCCCCGGCTCCGTCCAGGTTCAGGACCGGGACCAACGCGCCTTTATCCGGGCGGTGGCCGGTGAGAGTCCCAATCTGCCGGGCTATTCCTCATCTTCGGCGTTGATGGCGCAAGGCCGGGAAATCCTGTTTAGCCGCGGCCGGCGCCGGGTGCCCAGTTGGCGGGAAGTGGCAGACTTTCTCCAGCAGGGCGGAGTCTTCTCGGAAGTGGCCCTGGCGGCCCAGACGCAACTCTATTTTCTGCCCACCGCGGAGTTTCTCCGGGCCTTAATCGGGCTTTTCCGGCATTTGGGAGTCAAACGGGTGTTGGAGGTAGGCGCGGGTGAGGGGTTCTTGGCCGGGGCTTTAGCAGCACAAGGGTTCCAGGTCAGGGCCACCGATCTGGAGGCAGTGCCGGGGGCGCCTTACGGGGTCCAGGTCCAGCGGGCGGGCCATCTGGAAGCAGCGGCCCGGTTTCAACCGGAACTGGCCTTCTGGTGCTGGCCGCCCCTGGGCTCCCGGGCCCCCCAGGAACTTATGCTGGCCCCCGGCTTAAAATACTACCTGGACGTGGGGGACGGCGGCTGCGCCACCGGCCTTCCCAACCTGGTCCCCCAGTTCCGGGGCCGTTATCTTCACACCCTGTCCAGGCTGGGCTTCACCCGGCTGGACTGGGGGCCCTTCCGCCATAACCGCTGTTTCTTGTTTTATAACCCCCGCAATGCCGCTTCATAAGCTGCGTACGCGGCCTTGCCGAAAAGCACGAAGCGCACCCGCTCGATCTCCGGATGCTCCGCCAGGTAGGCCTTTACGGTCGTCAGCGCAACCCGGGCGGCGTCGGCCAGGGGATAACCATAAGCCCCGGTGGAGATGGAAGGGAAGGCCACGGACTTGATGCCTTTGGCGGAGGCCAGCTTCAGGCTCTCCCGGTAGCAGGAGCCCAGCAGGTCCGGCTCCCGGTGCAGCCCGTCTTTGTAAACCGGACCCACGGTGTGGATGACGTACCGGGCCGGCAGGTTGCCGCCGCTGGTCAGGCGAGCCTCGCCGGTGGGACAGCCGCCGAGTTGGCGGCACTCCTCCAGGATTTTCGGCCCCCCGGCCCGATGGATGGCGCCGTCCACCCCGCCGCCCCCCAGCAGGGAGGTATTGGCGGCGTTAACGATGGCCTCCGTGTCCTGCTGGGTGATGTCCCCCTCCACCAACTCCAACACCGACCGTCCCAACTGGATTTCCATGCCTTGACCTCCGGCAAAGTTTAGGGGGCTCAGAGTGTTTTCCCTCTAGCAAACCGCCCCACGGTTATCCCTACAATTTTATTAGCCCTACCCCCTCATCTGCACAGACCAAGAAGCATGAACAACACTGTCTCATTTGGGGGCATCTCCAAATCCCCCCCTGCCCCCCTTTTTCAAAGGGGGGAGTTAAAATCCCCCTTTGGAAAAGGGGGATTTAGGGAGATTTTGGTTTTCACGGCCAAAGCCGACAGTGCGAGAAGATACCCTAACTCAAAAGGAAACCAAACCTTATGAGATTTTCCTGAGACGTGATATTTTCGCCCTTTCTTCCATCCTATCACAGACTAATCTGAACGTAGGGTTCAGCACGCCTGAACCATTCGCTCTCGGGAAACTTGGCCTTCAATTCCTCGTAGGCCGTGCGCAAGGGCTTGGGGTCGTGGGTCATCTTGTATTGGGCCACCCCCAGGAAATATATGGCTTCCGCCGCGGCCCGGGGATGGGGGCACCGGCCCAGCATTTCTTCCAAAATGGCCCGGGCTTCGGCTAACTGTCCGGTATCCAGGGCCCACCGGGCTTTGCCCACCATGAACAGAGGGATGAACTCCTCGGGAGGAATATAACCCACGGTCCGGTAATGTTCCTTGCCGTCGGCATCCAGCACCAGAATGGTGGGGGTCCAGGAGACCCCATATTTTTCCATCAGGGACTGGTTGGAAACTTCCACCTGCACCGGGAGGAAGTTTAAGTCGATGAAACTGCCCATGCCTTCCGTAGGGTACGTAACCGCACCCATTTTTTGGCAGCCCAGTCACTGGGGATTGAAGAAATCCAGGAGAATGGGCTTGTTGGTTTTCCTGGCGGTTTCTTGGGCTAAAGCCAGATCTTTGCCCCAACAAACTTGCAGCTTAGCCATTAGCTTACTCCTTCCTATCTTGGCGTTTCCGGCTGGTTTTTTTCTTTAAAATAATCATGAAGTTCGCAGAAGCAAGGCAAACAGGGGCCAGATCGTTTCTGATTTGAGTGCTCCGCGCAGGTCCTCTAATACCGAGATTCAATCTTACGGCAATTTTCCCGTTTGGTTCTCCTCCACCTTCCCTGTCTAGGTCCCCGGTAAAATAATAGTTTTAGAGGGCTTCCGTGGATTGCCTACCGTCCCAGTCGTGATTATTTTATGGCGAAACTGAAAGGAGGGCGGCATTATGGCAGCGCAATGCCTGATAGAGAAGATGGAAGGTCGTGATCTCGATTCGTATGATCTGATAACCGTCCTCGGACTCCTAAAAGAATACGATTGGAAGGAAATCTGCCGACGTTACGGCACGGGCATGCATGGACAGGGCAAAATTAATTTCAGCCTCAGCCTGGAAAGCTATTACGTGGAAATGACGGTGGAATCCCTAGCCTCCCTGGCCGTCTCTCCCAAGTACCAGGCGTCCCCCAACCTGATGCAGGCCCTGATCCGCCGCCTGTTGTGTGGTCATCGCCACCACCTGCTCCTGGAGAAATTGCGGACTTACGGGGTGCCCATCGAGGACCCAAACCAGTTGAACCTTTCCTGTTCCGTGGGCATCCTGGGCGCGGACCTGGTGGTCAACCGGCCCGCCAAGGCCCCGGAGTATCAATTCCGCAAATTCGGCACCACCCTGGTGGAGCAAGAGGAGCAACGCCCCCTGGACCACTACGATGCGGTCTCCATCCTCTATCTGGCCCAGCAGAACCAGACCGACCGCATTCTTAACCGCTATGTACCCCAGGAACTCCTCAATGAGGGCGCGGAAGGGGAAAAGGTGGTGCGGTTTTCCAGTCAGGCCGGGGAATACCGGGTGGACTTCTTTTTCCAGCGGATCCACAATAACGTGCCCCGGGGAGTGCCGGAGCGGGGTAACGTCTCTTCGGCCACCATGCACCAGGTGCTACGCCGCGTCTTTGCCGGCCACGCCCCGGAGTTGGCCGCCAGGGAACTGACGGATAAGGGTATACTGATCTCCCCGGAGGAGGTAGGCAAGGAATTCAGCCTGGCCCGCATTCTCAACGACAACTATATCGAGGTCGGCTTCAAGCGTTAACGGAAATGGGACTGTTGTGGAAAGCCTTCAGCACAGAGGCACAGGGGACACAGAGATGCACAGAGGATCTTTCTCCATGGGCGGGTTCCCCGCCTACTGAAAAAAATGTTTCTCGGTGAAACTCTGCGCTCTCTGTGCCTCTGTGGTTAACTCTTTTTTCTGCCCTACCCTGCAATAGTGACGGCCACGTCTTTGGCGGATTGCACCACCTTGGCGGTGACGCTGCCCAGGAGCAGGGCCTTGGCCTTGCCCAGGCCGCGGCGGCCCATGACAATGGTGGAGCAGTTTTCGCTCGTGGCTTCATTAATCATGTCTTCCGCCACGTCATAGTACTTGGGCTTGAATTTGGCGGTCACCGCGGCCGCGGGGATGCCTGCGGCCTTCAGGTGGTTCCGGGCCTTGGCCACCAGTCCCTGCCAATTTTTTTCCTGGTCCGCCTGCCAGAAGGCCACCAGCCGCTGCCGGGCCTCCCGCTCCTGGTCTTGTAAAATATGGCCGTCATCCCAAAGGGCCGGGGGCAGGCCGGAGAGGATATGCAGCAGGGTGACCTCCACCCCGGGGGTCTGTCCAAAGGTCCGGGCCACATATTCCACGGCGCGCCAGGCCCCTTCCGAACTGTCCAGAGCTACCAGAATCTTTTGGGCCATGCTCTCTCCTTTCCCGGAAATATGGCTCAAGGTAATCACCAGCCCCTCAGGAGTCAATCCGCCGCAGCCCATGTGCATAAATACTTAGTCCGCCAAATCTCTGCCTTTTTCATGCGCCCGCTCCCAGGCCGCCACCCGCGCCCGTAACTCCGGGGTATAGGCCACGGCCAGAGGCTCGACTTTCAGCAGGAGATGATGGCTTTTCAATTCGTCCCAGTCGGGCCGGAGGAAGTAACACTTTCCCGGCTCCAGGTTAAGCCGGGTCGTTTCCTTGACTTTTTCCTGCCCCCAGGGGCCATACAGATCCAGTCTGAGCGTTACCTGCCGGGAACCGGGCCGCACTTCGCAGGCATAAGTGGGCGCAACATCCATGCACAAACCCTGATATACTACCGTGCCATCCACAGACTCGACCGACAGGGTATAGACATCAGTCGTGTAAGATGGCCGTTCCTCGGCCCAGCCAGACGCCGGGCCGCCATAACTGCCGGGCATCACCGCCTGAAGCAGATTCGGGTTAGTAACCAATAAGGCCATATTAGCTGGCGACTGAGGCTTTTCCGGGGTGTCCCGGTAAAGAGGCAGCCGCTTGGTGCACAAGTTCGAACACCCAACCAACAGCCATGAACCCGTCAAAAGAGCGATCAGGATCAACCCTATTTTATGGCGCATCACTTGTCGCAGCATCATGCTTCTCCTTTGCACCTGTCTGAGCGTGGCGGAATATTCCAGAATGGCCCTGGATGATAGCAGATTTTTTCAGGATAGCAACTCTCCCGTCAGACCTTGATAATTCCAGAGGGAAGAATTAAATTTAGGCAGGAAAAATAACTTGCTTATTTCTCTTGGATTTGGGGACGGCACCCTCCCGGTCCAAGGCACAGATTGCCACCCTCAGAAAGGAGCGAACCCGCATGTCCATTGTTACCATCTCCAGAGGATCTTACAGCCGCGGCAAGGAGGTGGCCGAGAAGCTGGCGGAAGTCCTGGGATATAAGTGCCTTTCCCGGGACATCCTGCTCAAGGCTTCGCAGCAATTCGACACCCCGGAGGTCAAACTGATCCGGGCCATCCATGATGCCCCCTCCATCCTGGACCGCTTCACTTTCGGCAAGGAAAGATATGTAGCCTATATCCGTTCCGCACTTTTCCAGCAGGTGCAAAAGGACAATGTGGTTTATCACGGCCTGGCCGGCCATTACTTTCTGCACGGCATTCCCCACGTGCTCAAAGTGCGGATCATCGCCGACTTTGAAGACCGGGTGAAAGAAGAGATGCGGCGGGAGAACATTTCGGCAAAGGAAGCCGCGGATATCCTGAAGAAGGATGATAACGAACGCCGGAAATGGGGCCTCCAGCTCTACGGCATTGATACCTGGGATGCCAATCTCTACGATCTCATCCTGCACATCCAGACCCTAAGAGTGGCCGACGCCGTGGACATCATCCGCTGTGCGCTGGAACGGCCTTGTTTTAAGACCACCCCCCAATCCCAAAAGATCATGGATGACCTGGCCCTGGCGGCCCAGGTAAAAGCGGCGCTGTCGGAGGATTTTCCCACGGTCCAGGTTTCCGCCAAGGACGGGGAAGTCCTGGTGGGGGTGAAAATGGGCCAGTTTGAAAATACTGAGGTAGCCGAGCGCATCCGCTTTCTGACCCGGAAGGCGGTGGGTTTTGATGTCTCCGTCAACTTCACGATGACGTCCTGACCTTCAGGCCCGGGGCCGGCCCCCCTGGCGGCAGGCCCCGGGCTCACCCGATCCGCCGGGTGGGGTGCGGCCGCGCTCCACCGGGTCTTCCATCCCTCCAACCACAAACTCCTTGCAATCCCAGGCTGTTGCCCATAGAATTTTTCCGTGAGGTAGCTTTCCATGTGGCAAAAAGAGGATCTCCTGGATAACATGGCCGACCCCGGCCAATTGGATAGGTTGCTGACCTGCATCGAGTTCTCCAAGGCTCTGTTAAGCGCCTATGATATGGAAACCCTGCTCACCGCGGTCCTGGAGCGCATCAAATCCCTGATTCCCGCAGACAACTGGTCTTTGCTCCTGGTGGACCATCAAACCAAAGAACTCTACTTCGCAGTGGTGGTGGGGGTGGACCCGGAACACCTGAAGGGCATCCGCCTGCAAATGGGGGAAGGCATCGCCGGCACCGTGGCCCGCAGCGGCAAACCCGTCTTCATTCCGAATGTGGACCAGGATCCCCGCTTTTCCGCCCGAGCCGATTCCGCCACCGGCTTCAACACCCGTTCCATCATCGCTTTCCCCCTGCTGGTGCGGGGGGAAGTCATTGGCGTCTTTGAAGTGGTCAACGTGGAGGATGAGAAATTTTTCCGGGAAAAATACCTTCCCCTGCTGACCATTCTGGCGGATTATGTGGCCATTGCCGTGGATAACGTCCACAATTTGCAGAAACTTCAGGCCCGGACCTTCATCGATGAAGTCACCGGTTTCTATAACCCCCGTTATCTGGCCTGCAAGCTGGACCATCTCCTGCCTTTGGTCCTGGAGAAAAAGGAATTTTTCTCCGTGGCCTTTCTGGACCTGGACGACTTCAAGCACGTGGTGGACACCCACGGCCATCTCCTGGGCTCCCAGATCTTGGGGGAGGTGGCCCGGGTGATCCATTCCGTACTCCGGCCGGATGACAGCCTGGTGCGCTATGGCGGCGATGAGTTCATCATCCTCATGCCCCAGACCTCCCAGGAAGAGGCCCTAGTGGTGGTGCGGGCCATGCGCCGGGCCATTAACAGCACTTCCTTTCTCCCCAAGGAAGGGATCAATTTGCAGGTCACTGCCAGCTACGGCATTGCCACCCTGCCCCAGGACGCCCAAGACCGGGAAGATTTGCTCAGGATCGCGGACCGGGCCATGTTTCGCAGCAAGGGCCGGGGCAAGGACGGCATCATGGTGGGCCGGGACCTGACCCCTGCACCGGTGGAGTGAAAGGTCGCTATGGCTGTTAATCTTCTGGACCTGGCCCGGGAAGTCCTGACCATCGAAACCGAAGGCATCGCCGCGTTGATCCCCAAGCTGGACGCCAGTTTCGTGCAAGCAGTAGACCTCATCTACCGGGCCAAGGGCCGGGTGATCATCACCGGGGTGGGCAAATCCGGCCTGGTGGCCCGCAAGATGGTGGCCACCTTCAATTCCACCGGCACCCCGGCCCTCTTCCTCCATCCCGTGGAGGCCATGCACGGGGACCTGGGCATGGTCTCCAAGGAGGATGTAGTCCTGGCCCTGTCCAACAGCGGCGAAACCAAGGAGCTGACCATCCTGCTGCCCAGTTTCCAGCGTCTGGAGACGCCGGTGATCGCCCTTACCGGCCGGCCTCAATCCACCCTGGCCCGGCACAGCCGGGTGACCATCGACACCGGCGTGCCTCGGGAGGCCTGTCCCCTGGGACTGGCCCCCACGGCCAGCACCACCGCCATGCTGGCCATGGGCGACGCCCTGGCCGTGGTCCTGCTCACCAAGCGGGGCTTTAAGGCCGATGATTTCCGCCGTTTCCACCCCGGGGGCAGCCTGGGCGCGCGTCTCACCCTGGCCATCTCCGAAGTGATGCGCCGCGGCGAGCAGGTGCCCCTGACGCTGAGCGGCCAGACCCTGGAAGAGGCGGTGCAGGAAATAGACGCCAAGAAACTGGGGGCCACCCTGGTGGTGGACCGCCGCCGCGTCTTAAAGGGCATCATCACGGACGGCGACCTGCGCCGGGCCCTGAAGGAATGGGGCGATATCCAGGACAAGAAAGCTAAGGACCTGATGACCCCCCGGCCCCGGTCCATCGGTCCGGGGGCCCTGGCCTCCCAGGCCCTGGAGCTCATGGAGCACCAGGCCATCACCGTCTTGCCGGTGGTGGACGAAGGCCAGACCGTCATCGGCATCGTCCACCTCCACGACCTCCTGGGGCGAGGGGAGTTTAAGTTTACGGTGTAAAGATAGTTCCAAGTTCCTGGTTCCCGGTTCCAAATTAAAAGAAAGCCTTGCGATAATCTTTCAGCTTTTATGGAGAGTCAGTATTTATGGCTTATCCCCTTTGTGGATCTTAAACTTGGAACCCGGAACATGGAACTTGGAACTCTAAATTCCCCCACCTCCCCCGAGGGCCTAATCATCGACCTGGTCACCCCCTTGGCCGAAGACGGCTCCGTGGATGCTCCTAGCCTGGAAAGGCTGGCGGCCCGGGTCCTGCCTGCGGCGGACGGCTTGCTGGCCGGCAGCCCCCTGGCGGGGGAGGCCCTGGACCTGCCGCTATCTACCCGCCAGGAGTTGCTCACTCAGTTGCTGCCCCTGGTGCACGGCCGGGTCCCCATCTTTTTCGGCATCACCGGCGCCACCCCGGAGGAAACCCGCCAGCTGGCAGCCTGGGTCCAGGAAGAATCGCAGCGCCAGCATTATGGCGGTCCCCTCTTCCTGGCGGATGCTCCTTTGTGGTACCACAGCAACCGGGGCCTGCCCCAGGCCTGTCAGGCCCTGCTCGGGGAAATCCCGCTCCCCCTTATTCTCCTCAATCTGCCCCGGGTGGTGCGCCGCCGGGAAGTGATGTTCAAACATCTGAACCTGCGCACCCAGGTCTTCAAGAAATTGGCGGCCCTGCCAGGGGTCCAGGGTTTGATCTACCAGGGGGAGATGCGCCGCTTCCTCCACTACCACCACGCGGCCGGGGCCCGGCCCGGATTTGCTTTCTATGAGACTGATGAAGCGCGGTTTCTCACCCGGCCCGGGGCCTGGGGGGTGGTCTCCGGTGGCGCTCAACTCCTGCCCCGGGTCTGGCAAGAGGTGACCCGGGCCTGCCTCCATCCCGAGGAAGCGGCCGACGACCCGCCCCGGAGCTTTGCCCTGTGGGACCTGGGCAACCGCCTGCAGCAGGTGTCCCATTTTTACCAAAACCACCCGGCGTCCCTCTGGAAACAGGCCTTGGCGGCCCAGGGGGTGCTTTCCTCCCCGGCGGCCGCTCCCGGCGCCGCAACCGTAACCCCGGACACCGGGAAAAAAATACTGGAACTTTTGGCCGGATTTGCCGATTAATCCTGTGTAAAGTTTCCCCACCCGGTTTTTGGATTTTGATCAGAGTCAGGAAAAAAATATGTCTATTGGCCATAGCACGGAAATGCGGATCAAGATGGAACAACTACAGCCGGGTATGTTTATCCGGCTGGATGAAGGCTGGTTCGGCCATCCCTTTCTTTTTAACCGGTTCAAGATAAAAAATCGGGCCCAGATAGATTCGCTGAAAAAATCAGGCATCACTGAGGTTTATTATATCCCGGAGAAAAGCGACTGCTTGCCCTTGCCCCTCGAAGAAGGCAAGGTGAAGCCAAAGACCCCGCCGGTGCCGGCCACGCCGCCCGAAGAAGACCCGGTGATCCAGCTGTTGTGGCAGATAAAGAAGGACCGTATTGGCAGGCTTAAAGAAAAAAGAGAAAACCTACGTAAATGTACCGATAATTATAATGCAACTATTAAAGACATTCCCAATATTATGGGGAAAATGGTTGCCGGTTCTAAAGAAGCAGTGAACAATGCTAAGACCATAGTTTCTAACCTAGCGGGGAAATTCCTTAGCGATACCGACGCTATCATGCATCTTATGACTGTCAAAGAAACTGAAGAAAGCATTTATTATCATTCTTTGAACGTCTCTGTTTTGGCACTCATGTTAGGCGCAAAAGCCAAATTAAACCCTACAGAATTGCACGATTTAGGAGTGGGTGCACTTTTTCATGACCTCGGCAAAACCAGGATTGACAATAAGGTCCTGAAAAAAACCCCGCCATTAACCAGGGCTGAGCAAAGTCTTATCCACTTACATCCACGTTATGGAGTAGAGATTGCCGCCAAAACTAACGCGTTTCCTAGTAGTGCGGCATTAGTGATTATGCAGCACCACGAGCAATACGACGGCAATGGTTACCCCAACCTTTTAAAAGGGGAAAAGATCTCAAAACTGGCTCGAATCACCAGTATTGTGAATACTTATGACAATCTCTGCAACAATGCCGATCCCCAAAGGGCCATGAGTCCCTACCAGGCTTTGTCCCATATGTATACTAAATGCCAAAATGCGCTCGACCTGGAACTCCTGCTGCTATTTATCCGGTGCCTTGGCATTTATCCGCCGGGGACGGCAGTGCTCCTGTCCAATGGGGTGTTGGCCCTGGTGATGTCGGTTAATCCCAAAAACCCCTTGAAGCCATCCCTGATGTTGTATGATCCGGATGTGCCAAAAGGTGAGGCAGTCATTTTCGATATGGAAGATGAGCCGGAAGTGACCATTGAAAGAAACCTGCGCCCCGATAAGTTGTCTCCCGAAGTATGCAGCTATTTCAACTATACCGGGGGGGCCAACTATTTTGTGGAAAATATGAAAGGACCCGGCAAAACCAGGTAAGTGGCAGCCTTAAATCGGTAAAGCAGGCGCAAGGACCCGGGGCCTTTTGACCAAGCGGCACCCGGGAAAGGCCCGATCTGAGAAGATGATCGCGGCAGTGCGGGGCCGCAGAAATATTGCCGACCCCCAAGAAATTATTGGAACTCCTGGCCCGATCTGCCGATTAGTCTCTTAACAAGCGGTAGGCATTTTTGATTCTGGTGGAGGCAGCCGGCTGGATGCCGGCTCCTACACCCATGCCAAATCCCCGGTAAATGCCACTCTGCCGGTAGGGGTGACCCATGTGTCCGCCCTGGCAGAAGGCGCGCCTACTGAACCATGGCGCCTTCTTGCTAGTGGTTTGGTGTCAGAATCATGATTTGCCCAGCTCTCTTTAAAGGATTAAGGAGGGATAATGTATAAGTTTATCGTGGGGTTCGTTATTTTGGCGGTTCTGACTTCCTGCGGCGGGGGTGGAGAGACTGCGGAGAAGTACATGCAGGCCGGGTTCGTTAACTTCCAGAAGCAGGAATACGACCAGGCCATCGCCAATTTTCAGAAAGCCGTGAATCTGGAACCCCGGGCCGCAGCCGGCTATAATATGCTGGGTATGGCCTATCGCCTCAAAGCCCAACAACTGGGCATTCCCGAGCTTCGGGCCAAGGAGACCGCCGCGTTTCAGAAGGCCGTGGAGATCGATCCTAACAATGTGGTGGCCCTCATCAACCTGGGGGTGACTTATTATGGCCAGGGGGAAAAGGCCAAGGCCGCGCCTCTTTTCAAGAAGGCCCTGGCCCTGTATCCGCAGCACCCGGAAAAAGTCCAATTCGAGAAGATGATTGCCGAAGGTGAAGGCCGGCCTTGAGGAAAAAGGTATCTCTGGCCGGCCTGGGATTGCTGCTGCTCTTTTCCCTGGCCGCGGCTCCCGCCCCGGTTGTCTCCGCCCCGGACCTGGCCCGGCGCCTGGGTTGCTGGGCCTGCCACTCCGTACATGAGCAAGGGGGAAAGACGGCCTTGCCCCTGGACCGGATCGGCGCCCATCTTAACCCCGAGGACTTGCGGGCGGCCCTCATCCGGCCCCGCAGCCGCCAGCCCCAGGCGTTGATGCCCAGCTACGCCCATCTGCGCCCCTGGGAAATGCAGGCTTTGGTGGATTACCTGGCCGGTCTGAAATAAAGACATTGAAAAAGGGAGGTGGACAGCCACCTCCCTTTTTTGCTAATTCATTTCCAGCCTCACGGTCGGCCTTGGGACTTTTCGTAGCGGTCGTAGACATATCCCCCCGCCACCCCGGCGGCGCCGCCGATGGCCGCGCCGCAGGCCGGGCATCCCGCGGCCCAACCGATGAGAGTGCCGCCGCCCGCGCCGATGGCCCCACCGCTGAGCATTCTCTGTTGAGTATTGGACATCCCGGAACATCCCCCCAGCACCATCACTGCCACCACTACCAGGATGAAGGCTCTTTTCATTACTTCTTCCCTCCGGCTTTCATCTCCGGAGGGCAGACTGAGGTGCACTGCCGGAGAACCACTTCGATGACGGAAGTTTGCATTTTATCCGGGTTATCTTTATAGAACTTGTCCACTTCAGTAACGATCTGGGCCACGGTCTTGCTCTTCAGTTCCGCCGCAAAGGCCCTGGAGACGCAGGCCCCTTGACCCCGGCTGGCCGCATTCTCGAAGTCGGCCAGATTGCCGATGCCGAAAATATAGCCGGCTTTGCCGTCAGCGGAGACCTGAGACCAACGGGAGCCGTCCCAAAGAAAGGCCTTCTCCGTGGCCCAGGCGGCGGTAGTCAAGCCCAAAAACAAGGCCAAGGCCGCAACTAAAACCTTTCCCCCTAAATTCATCGGCTTCCTCCCTTTAGGTTAGAAAAGCAGGGTTCAAAATCCAAGCACTGTTCGGACAGAATCTAAAGGAAATGTTTCAGGGGCGTCCTTGGGATTTCTCGTAGCGGTCATAGAGAAAACCACCCAGAGCTCCCGCACCCGCACCGATGGCCGCTCCGGCAGCAGGCGAACCTGCAGCCCAGCCGATGAGCGCCCCGCTGCCCGCGCCGATGGCCCCGCCGCTCAAGGTCCGCTGCTCAGTATAGGACATACCGGAACACCCGCCCACCAATAAGGCCGCCACCATCAGCAGAACGAGTGTCTTTTTCATTTTTTCTTTCCCGCCGCCGCGGGCGGCACCGTACAAAGCTTGGTGCAGCGCTGGAGCACGACTTCGATCACCGGGGTCTTCATCTTGGCGGGATTTTCTTTATAAAATTTGTCCACCTCGGCGATAACCTGCCCCAGGGTCTTGGTTTTCAGCTCCTCAGTGAAACCCCGGGAGATGCAGGGGGCCCCGGCGGGTCCAGCCGAGGCGGTTTCAAAAGCAGCCATGTTCAACATGCCTTTGACATAGGCCACCTTGACCTCTTGGGTAAACTCTTTCCATTGAGTCCCGTCCCACGCCAGCTGTTGCGATTGGGCCAGAGCTCCGGTAGCTAAGGCTAGGAGCAGGGCCAATCCCAGAATCCCGACTTTCCCTTTAAAGTTCATCGCCAGTCCTCCCTTGATTTAGGGGGAAATGTTGGGCATTTCCTTGGTTAGCCTTCATCAGGGCCTGCCTGTGCCTGGGTCGCGGCAGGGCGCTTTTTCGAGTTGGCCTTCTGGTTTTTCTTCTTTGCGGCTGCCTGGCGCTTCTTGCTGGCCGGCTTTTTCACCTTGGCGGCCTTCGCGGACTTTTGACTCTTGCTTGACTTAACTTTGGCCTTATCTGTCTTGGCCTTCTTCTCTTCCTGCTTCGGAGGAGTGGCCGATTGCGTGGTCTCCGGGTGATCCAGAGGCCTCTGTCCTTCCAGGAGGGGAGGAATGGGGGGTGGCGCCACCTCTTTCTGAGCCCTGACCGGTACCTGGAGGCTCAAAGCAAAGATCCCCGCCATGGTTATGGTAAAAAATTTATTCATCGTGATCCTTCACGGCTGCGGCTCCGGGATGTCCAGCAAGCAATGCTTCTGCCCCCGGAGCCCTTTTCTGGAAATCCTCTCCAGGCCGGTTTACTCGGCCGGAGCCTGAGCCTTTGCTTTCTTAGCCTTCCGGGCTTTGGCCTTCTGCTTAAGCTTCGATTTCTTGTCCGCAGCCTTAGAAGCCTTGGACTGGGACTTGGCCTCCGGCGCCTTCACTTCGGGCGCTTTAGCAGCCGGAGCTTCCGCTTTCGGCGCCGCCGGAGCCTGCTTTTCCGTCATCGGCGGGGTCGCGGTCGGAGCTTTCTCTTGCCCCAAGGACACGCCCTGCAGACTCAGGAGAAAGATCCCGGCAGCAGCCATAGAAATCACTTTCTTCATATTGCATTCCTCCCCTTAAATATTGACCATGACTTGAAATAATTGGTGGCGGTGCAGGGATTCGAACCCCGGACACTGCGGATATGAGCCGCATGCTCTAACCGACTGAGCTACACCGCCTTTAAACTTGAAATATATTAAGCTCCTCTTGGTCTGTCAATAGAATTGCTGGCTGGCTTGAGGCCTCCGAAGTCAGCCGGAATACCGGAAATAGCCGCCTGGCCGCATACTTGACCCATCAGCAAACCTCCCTTTCCCCGGGAGGAGAAATGCTGAGGGCCTGATTTCTTTCTTTAACTTAAACTTTATATTCCCATCTAATGTTAAAATGGCTGGCGAGCCCCGACCCGGTTTGAACCGGGTGGGAATTCCAGGTTCCTCGAGGAAACCAGGTTGCCATGATGCTAGGGAGGGAATCTTTCCTTCCATTTTTTCTCAAGAAAACAAGGGAGACCCATGAAAAAGCTGCTGTTCCATTCCGGTTGGCTGTCTCTGTTATTGCTGCCCTTGCTGCTCACCACTGCCGCCTGGCCCCGGGAATCGGGGCCGGAACGCGTGGCCGGTCCGGATAAGACCCTCTCCCCCTACTTTCTGGTGAAAACCGATGACCCGGAGAAAGACCTGCTGCCGCTCAAGGCCACCCGGGCCGATATCAAGATTACCGGAGTGGTGGCAGAGGTAAAGATCACCCAAGTCTACAAGAACCAGGGAAAGAAGGCCCTGGAGGCTATTTATGTCTTTCCCGCGTCCACCCGGGCCGCGGTCCACGCCATGCGCATGACTGTGGGTGAAAGGATCATCGAAGCCCAAATCATGGAGCGGCAAAAGGCCAGGCAGACCTATGAACAGGCCAAGGAGGAGGGCAAGACCACGTCGCTCTTAGAGCAACAGCGGCCCAATGTCTTCCAGATGAATGTGGCCAATATCCTGCCCGGCGACGAAGTAAAAGTGGAACTGCAATATCAGGAACTACTGGAGCCGGAAGACCAGACCTATGAGTTCGTCTTCCCCACAGTGGTGGGTCCCCGCTATTCCAACATGAACGCGACCGGAGCCCCGGACACGGAACGCTGGGTGAAAAACCCCTACCTCCATGAAGGCCAGCCCTCCACGTTCAGTTACGATCTGACCGCGGAAGTCAACAGCGGCGTGCCCATTGCCAAGCTGGCCAGCCCCAGCCATGAAATTGCAGTGAAATACCCCAGCCCCAACTGCGCCCGGGTCAGCCTGAAAGATCCGGCCACTGCGGGCACCAAGGATTTTGTCCTCCGTTACACCCTGGCCGGGGACCGCATCAACAGCGGCCTGCTCCTCTACCCGGGCCAGGATGAAAATTTCTTTCTGTTGATGCTGGAGCCCCCGGCCCGGGTTAAACCGGAGACGGTGGTCAAGCGGGAGTATATCTTTATCGTGGATATTTCCGGCTCCATGCACGGCTTTCCCCTGGATACCACCAAAGCCCTGATGGGAGACATCTTTAATGGCCTCAAACCCCAGGACTTTTTCAATGTCCTGCTCTTTGAAGGCGCGCCGGAGGTCCTGTCCGCGTCCGGATCCCTGCCGGCCACCGCGGCAAATAAACAAAAGGCCGTGGGCTTTATCAAAGGGCAAACGGGCGGCGGCGGCACCGAAATCTTGACGGCCTTGAAGCAAGCCCTGAACCTGCCCCGGACGCCGGATACCTCCCGCATCGTGGTGGTGGCCACGGACGGCTACGTGCACGTGGAGCCCCAGACTTTCGAGCTCATCCGCCAGAACTTAGGGGCCGCCAATCTCTTCCCCTTCGGCATCGGCACCTCCGTCAACCGCCACCTCATCGAGGGC